>LCPX01000011.1:3680-47663 GCA_001003855.1 Candidatus Moranbacteria bacterium GW2011_GWE1_49_15
AGGGCGGAGGAATTTCCTACGCCGTCCTGCAAAACCGCGATTTCGGCAACCTGATCGGAAACTTCGGGAGGGTGAGCAGTGCCGAGCTTGCGATCGCTTCGGCAAACCGCGCCACGAACAAGTCGACCAAATCGGCATCCGCCGAACGGAGGATAGGTAGCCGGGACATTGTCCTGGCCTGAACCTTCACCGATCCCACCCAAGCCTGAACGAAGAAGACCCCTGGAGAAAACTCTCTCCCGGGGTCTTTTAAATTTTCCGAAATAAATCTTATCCGAACAATTCTTCCAAAATCATTTCTTTCCCCTTCCCCGTCTTGGCCGAATAAAAAAATATCTTATGGTTGGAAAATTTCCCTTCCAAAATCTTGGCCATCTTCGCCATCTCCTTTTGATTGAGTTTATCGGCCTTGTTGGCGACCACGATGAAATCATGCCCGCTTGAAACGAGCAGGTCCGCCATCTGAAGATCGAACTCCTTGGGTCCTGCCTGCGCGTCCAAGATCAGCACCGCTTTTTTCAGGTTGGCTTCGGACCTTTCCAAGTACCACATGATCATCTTGCGCATCTTCTCCGCGTGGCTGGCCGAGAGCTTGGCATAACCGTATCCCGGAAGATCGACGAAATAAACTTTCTCGTCTATCAGGAAAAAGTTGATTTCTTTGGTTCGGCCCGGAGTGGAACTGGATTTGACCAGATTCCTCATCCCGACCAAAGAATTGATCATGGAGGATTTACCCACATTGGACCTGCCCACGAAAGCGATTTGGGGTATTTTTTCCAAAAGGATCGGGTCCGTGCCCACGATGCCTTTGATAAATTGTGCCGATTTTATTGGTTCCATATGGGAAGCATACGTAAAAAACGAAATTAGGGCAAGTTTATTCACCTTATTTGCAAGAAATTGCAACCACAATACCCTTCGAAAACCACCCATGAAAATCCTGGACAAATATCAAATTATATGCTATAATCTTAAGAATACGAAAATAGCCCTTTGACAATAAACCATAGGAAAGGAGTCCGGACTTGGACAAGAAATTCAGAAAAGGCGATTGGAAAAAACTGGAAAAAATCAAAGGTGAAATCGGCATAATCTTCCAGCCGGCAAAAGGCTCATGCCCTAAGCATTTCCTGCTTTATGTCATGACGCTCCTAGGACCGGTGGCGCTAGTGGAGGCGCACCTGTTCGGAGAAAAACCCCTACCCCTCTGGAGTGAACTCCTGCAAAGGGAAATCCACCGCTTCGATGACTCCGTGAATGTGACCATCTTCGGTTATCTGGAAGAACAACAACCTATTGAGAAAAAGGGCAACCTATATCAATTCCCTAGCAAAAAAGGAGGAGAGCGAAAATGAGAATAGGTGCGGTCAAAACAATCGCTGAAATTCCGGACAACGCCGTTTTCCGGGTTCCTCCCAAACACATGGGAGGACTCGCCTGGTACGAGGAGCTCTGGATGAAGGATGCGTCCAGACCGAACGGGGTCAAAAACGTGACCCTCGTAGACGGAAAATTCGTCGAACGGGAGGTAGTCTGTTCGCGGACTTGCGAGCCCGTGACCTCCATGCAATACAACCTGCCAGTCGTGCTGGTGGCGCTTCGGAACTGAACCTTTCCGCTTCAGAAAAATAGAGCCCCAAGCTGAACAGCTTGGGGCTTTTTCTTTTTTCCGGAATTCAACACCCCGACCGGTTGTATCAAAAACATAAGGATCGCCGCAGAAAAGGAGGTGTTGGCGGATGTCGAAATACACCGCGATCAGAGCTCTTCTGAAAATGTCCCGGGTGATGGAAAGACCGACCATGCCGACGATCGGGATTGTCGCAGTTGACGGAAGGATTTTCTCCATAGTCGAACCCATTCCGGGAACCGTGCGCTGGAGACAAAACGGACATGGACTGGAAGGCATAGCCTTCGAAGCCTATGCCGACGGAAACGGGCTCTATGTCTTCTCCATAGGCGAACCTCCCGATTATGACGAGGGTTTCCATTCCATAGCCGTTCCGATCCAAGTCCAGTCCCTTTTAGTTCATTGAGTGGGCGCTACGAAAAAATATGCCGCTCAGACAGGCTCCGCCTGTCTTTTTTTATCTCAGCCGGCTCCCCCTACCGTATTTATGGCGACGCCTTCGGAAAACGCCCTGAGATTCTCAGCCGTAGTGTTAAGGATCCTTTCCAAGGCTTCCTGCGAATAGAAGGCGATGTGCGGAGTGAAGACCACGTTATCTCTCTTGAGGATCTGCTCGTTGCGCACCAGTTCGCGCAGCTTGTCGTTGTCCTCCTTGTAATAGAGCATTTGCTTCTCGTCCAAAAGGAGCTCCTCCCCCTCCAAAACGTCCAGTGCGGCTCCTCCGATATACCCCTCGTCCAAGGCGTCGAAAAGCGCGTCCGTGTCCACCACTCCCCCGCGCGCCGTATTGATCAGCAGCGCGCCTTTTTTCATCTTCATGATATTTTCCTTGTTGATCAGGTGGTGCGTGTTCTTGTTGTACGGAACGTGGAGTGAGACTATATCGGAAGTGGCCAGTACCTCATCCAAGGGGGCGTATTCGAAATGCAAAACTTCGGAAAGGAAGTTGTCGGTCTGGACGTCGAAAGCTTTGACATGCATGCCGAAACCTTTCGCCATGCGTATCACATGGAGTCCGATTTTTCCCGTCCCGATGACTCCGAGCGTCTTGTCCTTGAGGTCGAATCCCTTGAGACCTTCGATGGAAAAATCCCCTCCGCTCGTGCGAAGGTATGATTTATGGACGTTTCTTGAAAGCGCCAAAATCAGGGCGAAGGTGTGCTCCGCCACCGTATTCTCCCCGTAATGCGGGACATTGGCCACCCCGATTCCCTTCTCCTTGCAATGCTCGACATCGATATGGTCGAAACCGGTGGACTGCGTCGCGATGAATTTCAGTTTAGGCAATCGCTCGATTGTTTCCTTTTTGACTTTGGAATAAATGAAAACTGAAATCGCCTCGGCGTCCTTGGCCTTTTCGACGTTTTCTTCGGAAAGGGGCTCTTCGAAAAAAATGATTTCGTGATCCGGCAATCCGTCCCTGAGGAATTCCTGTTTCCACTTCTGCACTTCGAATATAGCTATCTTCATTTTTTTGTCGTTAATATCTTAAGACTCACGCGTTTGCTCTTGCTCGAACGAGCCTCTGTGCGTATTGACGCAAATACTCATTCTTACTGCGATCAAAAGCGTAAGTCTTAATAATTATACCAGTTTTCCCCGCAACAAAAAACCCCCGCCTAGGCGGGGGTTTTCATATTTCAAAAGAGTGTCCTACTTAGTATCTGCTTCCACCGTTGAAATCCCTTTTAGGTCTCTCTTCGAGCGGCCTAGCTTCGTTTACCGTAAGGGTCCTTCCTTCGAACTCTTTTCCATGGAACATGTCGATAGCCTTCTGAGCTTCCTCATCAGAGCTCATTTCCACGAATCCGAATCCTTTGGATCTTCCGCTCATTTTGTCAGTGATAATGTTCGCTGACTCGACTGTTCCGGCCTGGGAGAAATGCTCCTTAAGCGCGTCTTCAGTCGTGGCGTATGGAAGTCCTCCGACGTATAGTTTCTTTGCCATTTTTTTCGTCTTATTGTTCTAATTAACTTTGTAAGGCGACCTCTCTACTTCGCCGCTCTTTCTCCTCACAAAACGAAGGGAAAACTAACGAAACACTTACAAGCAACTCCAGGATAGCATATTTGGGCTCCATAGTCAATCCCGCAGTATATTTAAGCGGTTTGTGCCGCGATTCCCTGTCCCATCTCCCCGATCTCGCTCTTGTAACGGTCCGCCACGGTTTTCAGATGATTCTCCGTGCTGTAGCGGAGCGCCAAAAGCAAAATCTCCAATTCCACGCTGTCCCCCTTGAAAACGTCGAAAAACCTCTTCTCGATCATTGTCTGCTCCATCTTCACGGCGTTCCGCAGGGCGTCGACGAGCGATATCTCCTTTTCAGCTTCGAATATCTGGAGCTGGACATTCTTATAAAAATCCTCCAACAAATCCTTATTGAACCTGTGCTCTCCGAATTGCACCGTCCCGTCTTCTATCTTCTTCCTCAAGGTCCTTACCCAAGCTCCGTGCCCTAATTCGTCCTCGGTAAGCTCATCCCAAAATTTCTTCATGAAGGTGAATTTCTCCCCGTAAAGGGCGTAGAGTTCGCTCAATTTGTCTTCGTTTTTGGCAAGCTGGTCGGCGATATAAAACTGGTATTCCCTCTCGTCCATGGCATTTTTCATAATGATTATTACGCCTATATTATACCCCTTATGGGATCAAAATGAAACAGGGACAGCGCTGGGGGCTTAAAACCCTCTGAAGGAATTCTCGCCTGCCGCATAACCGGTACTCCAACAAGCCAAAAGATTGTATCCCCCGGTAGGCCCATCGACGTCCAGAACCTCCCCGGCAAAGAAAAGGTTGTCGATTTTTTTCGAGCGCATCGTTTTGGAATCCACCTCCTTGGTCGAGATTCCTCCGCTCGTCACCATGGCCCGATCGAATCCGAACAATTCCTTGACCGGAACTTCCAATCCCTTGATCAGAAAAACTATTTTCCTTCTTTCTTCCCTGCTGACTTTGGCGGCATGCTTTTCCGTGTCTATTTTTGAAAGCTTGAGCACCGCATCGCGGACTTTCTCGGAAAAAAGATCCCCTAGGCAGTTCGCCAGTTTCTTGCCCGCGTTCCTTTCCAGATCGGCCCTGACGACCTCGTCCAATTTTTCAGCATCCATGTGCGGCTTGAGGTCCACTTTCAAAACCACGTCCCCGCTTTTCAAAAGATCCCTAATTTTCCCGCTGATGTTGAGCACCATCGGACCGCTCAACCCGAAATGAGCGACCAGCATTTCCCCCTGGCTTTCGAAAATTTTCTTGCCGTCCTGGTAGGCTCCAACTTTGGCGTCAGAGAGGCTCACCCCTTGAAGGTCGGCCAGCCATTCGGCTTCCGATTTCACCGGTACGAGCGACGGCTCGGGATCCGCAACGGTATGCCCTATTTTTTCAGCCCACCCATAGCCCTGCCCCGTGGAGCCGGAATGCGGATAGGATTTCCCTCCGGTGGCGATGATGTAGTTTTGAGCCACGACTTCCCTTCCGTCTTTCAAGACAAGTTTTTCAATGACGCTTCCCGAAAATCCGATTTCGGCAACCTCGCTTTCCATGAAAAAATTGACCCCGTTTTCCAAAAGCCTTTTCCTCAGCGTCCCGACCACGTCGGAAGCCTTTTCCGATTTGGGAAACACGCGTCCGTTTTTTTCCACCTTAAGACCCACTCCCAACCTTTCGAAATATCTGGAAAATTCTTCCGGCCCGAACTTGCGCAGAGCAGGAAGAAGGAATCTTCCGTTCTTATAAGATTGCGCCAACTTTTTCAGATCGCTCTCGGCCTGGGAAATATTGCATCTTCCTCCCCCGGTCATCAGCAGTTTCGTGCCGAAAAAGTCTTTCTTCTCGACCAGGACCACCCGCGCCCCTTTTTCGGCCGCGCGCAAAGCCGCCATCATCCCCGCTGGCCCGCCGCCGACCACGGCAACGTCGAATTCGAATTTATTTTTTTCCATGATATCCGATAACCTTAATTTCTTATATGTCTAAAAATACTACACCAAACGGGCCGCGCTGTCCAAAGAAAAGATAAAATCCGTTCTCCGCCAACCGGCGGAACGGATTTTATCTTCACCCTTTTTTTCTCCAGCCGAACCCCCTTGCGGCGCAGTACCCATGCCTCAGGATACCAATATCTTCGCAAGAACTAAGACAAAAGTGATAACCATGATTCTCGCTTTCATAATTACTTTTGTTTTAATTTTTACATGCACTATTAAATACCACGCAAAAAAATCTTTATTTCAATTTTTTAGCCCAACCCCTTTACATCCGGATAAAAGTATGGCAAGATAATAGGAATGGAAAATTTTAAATTATAAATTTGAAATTTTAAGTGAATTTTAAATGTTTCAATTTCTATTGATTAAAAATTCAGATTTGATTTAAAATTTAAAATTAAAAATTGTAAATTTAGCTAATATGCTCATAGATGATGTAAAACTTAAGATAACGGCAGGAAAAGGGGGCACCGGAGCCGTCAATTTCAACAAGAATATGATGATGCTCGGACCGACCGGCGGAAGCGGAGGAGACGGCGGAAGCGTCTTTGTCGAGGGGATTTCCGATCTGGGCGCCCTGGGACAATTCCGCTTCAAAAAAGAAATCCGCGCCGATGACGGAAAGGACGGGCGCGGGCAATTCCGCGACGGATCCGACGGACCGGAGCTCGTGCTACAAGTCCCCGTAGGCACGGTCCTCCATAATCTCACCAAAAACGAAACCCATGAAATAACGTCTGTGGGACAAAAGGTGCTTTTGGCCAAAGGAGGAAACGGCGGCAAGGGCAATTTCCTTTTCAGATCCGCACGTAACACCTCCCCCGAACAATTCCAAGAGGGTCTTCCCGGCGAAAGCTTCGATTTCCGCTTGGAGCTAAAAATGATCGCGGACGTCGGTTTCGTGGGTCTTCCCAACGTGGGAAAATCCAGCTTGCTTAACGAACTGACCAACGCCAGCGCCAAAGTCGCCAACTACCGCTTCACTACCTTGGAGCCCAATCTGGGAGTGCACTACGGCCTGATTTTGGCCGACATCCCGGGCCTCATCGAAGGAGCCTCGGAAGGCAAAGGATTGGGACACAAATTCCTCAAACACATCGAGAGGACCAAAGTGCTTTTCCATTTCCTTGCGGCCGATTCGGAAAACCCATTGGAGGATTATGAAACCATCCGGGCCGAGCTAGGCGCGCACAACAGCGAGCTCCTGGGAAAACCTGAACATATCCTGATAAGCAGGGCCGACACGGTTTCCCCGGAAGAGCTCAAGAAAAAAATAAAATCCCTAAAAAAACTCAAAAAGGAAATAACCCCCATCTCCATCCTGGACGACGAGAGTCTGAAGCAAGTGAAGAAGATTTTGAATAAGATCGCGGACGAAAAAACGGCGTAAGCCGTTTTTTTAAATTTACATTTTTCAATTTTCAATTCACAATAAATTTTCAACTTCCAATTTTAAAAGCGATCTTTTTATTTATTGAACCTTATTTAAGGAATTTATTATTTTTTGAAAAATAAAAATAAACTCCTGGCATTCCTGGATGAGATTGCCTATCTCGCTCTCTTTAATTAAACTCGATTTCTTCAACAACCGTAACCAGTATTTGGTTTCTTGGGATTCTTTTTTGCAGATAAATATTTTGTTTTTAAAATCCTTTCTAGAGCAAGCATTGTTGGCTTCGCAATAATTAGCCCCGACACTGGTTCCTGAGCGCATCAATTGGTTTATTATGGGCCTTGTTATGATATTTTTTTCAATACTCCTACAAAGATCTATTATGTTTTCACTAAAAACGGATGTTCTTTCTTCCAAATCATAATTTTTTGTTTTATCATTCATATTTTGAAAATTTATTGTGAATTGATAAATGTAAATTAATCAATATAAAAAAACAGGCTCATAAAGAGCCTGTTTTTTTATTCTACCTCTGCGCCCAACCAAAGATGTCTTGGAAGTTGTTGACGATGATCTGGATGATGTTCTCTTTCCTCTTCGGGGTCAGCAGGGCGAAGTCGTTGGATTTGGCTTCGTTACCGGCCACGTCGATGGATTTGACGTTGAAGTAATAGACCGTTCCAGGCTTGAAGGTGGTGATGACCGCGATGTGGGAGGTGGTCATGACGTCTGAGACTTTGATCTCGTTTTCCTTCCCGGCCTTGCCTTCCTTGTAGATGATGGAGGTGTCGGAGTTTTCGTCCGTCTTCCAAGAAATGATGGCCTGGACTTTGTCGGACTGGGTCAGGGCCGAGTCGGTTCTGACCTGCTCGATCTTCGGGGAGTTTTCGTCGGTCGCGGTCTTGAATTTCTGGAAGGTTTCCTCGGTCTCGTTTCCGTCTTCGTCGCGGACTTTGAGCTTGAGGCCGAATTCCGTTCCGGAGGCGAGGTTCTTGAGGACCAGTTCGTGCCGGGTGGCGAAGTCCGTCTTTCCTTGGACTCCGGAATTGTCTTCGTCGTCGGAATCCGTGTATTCCACGAGCGTGTCGGTCGGAACGTTGGTCTGGAAGGTTATCTTGGCCCCGTGTTCGGTGATCTCGTCCACTTTGAAGTCGGAGATCTTCGGAGGGGATTTCGGCTCGAAGGTGTTGTCGTTGGAAGCGAAGAGGTTTCCGTTCTCATCCTCTCCCAGTACGCGGAAGTGGTATGTTTCGCCGGATTCGAGGTCGGAGATGGTTATCTCGTGGTCCTTGGTCCTAGTGTTGGACTCTTTCTTGTCGCCATAGGAAGTCGTGAGCCCGTATTCGACCACCGAAGTCGTCGCGGTTCCGGTTTCCCAGGTGACGGTCGCTTGGTTCAATGCTTTGGAAAGGACCTTCACCGAAGAGAGCGAGGACGGTTCCTTGGTGGTGAACGAGGATTGAACGGATTGGGAAATGTTTCCGGCGGCGTCCGAGGAGATGGCCGTGAAGACGTATTTGGAAGCCGGGATGAGGTCACTGATAGTCACCGAATGAGCCGTCGTATAATTCTCGCTGCTGGTCAGCACGGTCGAATCCCCGGCGATCTTGTTGAAGTCGCTTCCGTCCAGGCTGTACATCACGAGACTGTTGGCTTTCTCATTGGCCGTGTTCCAAGTGATGACCGCGCTTTCCCCCTTGAGTTCGGAAATGGAAACCGCGGATATCTCCGGCGCCGTAGTGTCACTGGAAGCGTCGATATCCCCCTGGCTCAAGGTTTTGTCGGAAGTCTGGAAGTCCTGGTCGTTGAGATAGGCAAAGGTGTTGCCGGCATCGAAACAGGTGATGTCGTAACTATAGAGGGTATCGGAGAACAGCAATCCGGTGATGGTTATCGTGTGGCTCTTTTTGAATTCGCTTTCTTCCAGCGTCACCCCTTCGTTCGAAGCGTCGTCTGGCCTCTTGTATTCGATGAAACATTTGGCCGACTGGTCGGTGCGGAACTCGATCACAGCCTTGTCGTTGGTGGTCACGTCGTCACTGATGAGCGTCACGCTCGAGAGCGCTCCGGTAGTGGTCAGCGTCAGGGAGCTGTCGTCGATATATGAGACCGTTTCCGTGGACAAAATGGAATCCGTCGCGGTTATCTTGAGATAATACTGCGTGGCTGAGTTTGGAAGGTCCGTAATCTTGACTATGTGGCTGATGCCGTATTCCGATGCGCTGTCGGTGTAGTCCCCGATCTTATTTTTGCTGTTATCCGGATCGTGCACCAACTCGGCGTTGTCGAAGACCTCGACGTTCACGACGGTCGGCAAAGGATTGCTGTCATGGTCAGGGTTGGCGTCCGTGGTCTTGAAAGAAACCGTGGCCCCGCTGTTGGTCTCGGCCCCGATGGAGACGTCGTCGATGCTGACGACTGTATCGGAAAGCACCGTCCCTTCGCTCGGCACCTGGCAGGTGGTGTCGGAATATTTGGAATAGTTACCCTCGTCATCCTTGAATCTCAAGCGGTAGCAATATTTATTGGTTTCGGAAAGGTCCTGGTGCAGGTGATAATTCACCGCGGAATCGGTTATGTTCGCCCGATCGTCGGTCGGCGAGCAATCCGCGTTCTCTTTGGCGGTCGAGCAATTCTTAAGGTCATACTCGGCGAAGTCCCCGCTTCCGTCCTGGACCGGCTGCGGCCAAAGGATGAAGATCCCCTTGAACGGAGGCTCGATGTCGAGATTGGTTATGTCGCTGTAAGAGATATCCTGAGGAGTTTCCGGAGCAACCGCCGTAGCTGTTGCCGATTCGTTTCCGGCCGCGTCCTTGAAGCGGACGCAGACTTTCTTGTAAGCCGAATAGTCGTCCGTGAAATTCACATCCTGTCCGCTCCCCCCTCCGCTATAGGTCTGGGCGAAAGTTCCGGGAAGATCGCAAGCCGCGAGCTCATCGCTGGAGGATCCAGTTTCATATGCGATTCCAGCGGAACTGTTAGTGTCCGTCGCGGTTATCTTGAGCTGTCCGTTGTCACTACCTTTCGATCTGTCGAAGACTATGGAGCTGGTAGGAGAGGTAGTGTCGACAATGATCGTCTTGCCCGTTCCGATGCTGGAAACCAGCGACTGCGTGCTTGTTCCAGACTGCTCGACCATAGGAGACGCGGTATCGAAGACAGACTGCGAGACTATCGGGGTGTCGTCGTCGAGATCGAGATCGGATGAATCTTCCCCCGTCCCCGTAGCTCCGACCACATAAGGATTGGAGCCGGTGGTCAAGATGTTCCCGTTTTCGACGGTGTCCAAAGTGATCTCAGCCCCGTTATTGAGGGTTATGATCAGGTTTCCACTGGTTATGTCCTCATCATAGACGGCTGTGAATTTCATCTGGGTTCCGGGACCGTACAATCCGTTGTCCGTGTCGACGGAAATGGATTCAAGGACAGGTTCAGCGCTGTCGTAATTAAATTCGTCGCTGGCCGTTCCGGACGGATTACCAGCAGCATCTTCGATCTTGGCTGTTATTTTTTCCAATTCGGGATCGTTCGTGGAGTCTCCTCCGCAGACAGGATTGGTTATCAGGAATTCCTCAAGTTCCACCGTGGCGTTGACCACCTGTTTGTAATCCACGGGTCCGCACCAGGAAGCCCCGTCATCCATCGAGAAATAGATTTTCGCTCCAGCAAGACCTCCGAACGGATCCTCATCCGAAGCTACCAAAGTGATTTCCGGATTCTGCCTGCTGGCCTCGGCTATCTCGCTTCCGCCTTCCGTCACTTTGACCGAAGTCAGCGTCGGCGCCTTGGTGTCAATGGAAAATCCTGAAAGGTTCGTCACCGGGTCTTCGGCCACCGCCGCATATGAACCGTCTATGATATTACCGGTCACGTCGAGCAGTGTCCCTTTTCCGTCGAGGACGTTTTGGGCGCTTACCGATTCCACTTTCAAATCCGCGACATCCTCATCTTGGACGACCGTGTATGTTCCGGTAAGCTCCCTTGAGGCGGATGGATTGGTCAACGTGATGTCGTGGGCAGCGCTTCCGGTATTAAGCCTGACAGTCACGCTTCCTCCGGCCTGGATAGTCTTGTTGTAATTGGCGACCAAAGTGAACTCGTCTCCCGCCTTATAGGCGCCGCTTTCCTGGGTGTTCCCATCTTCTTCGATAGTGAAGTAGTTTAGGATCGGAGGACTCGTATCGATGACTATCGTGCTTCCGTTATTGGCCAGGTTGTCGGCACTGTCGACCGACGCGCTCGATTGCGAAAGCACGTTGCCGGCGCGGTCGGTGATCGTCGAAGAGATTATTTCTTCCACTTCGATATAATCAGGGGTCGAATCGTAACCGGTCTTAGGTGGGCCTATGGTGAAGGATCCGGAAATCTCCGCGCTTCCCCCTTCGGAACTGAGATTCGCCCGCACATCGGCCTGCATCGGTCCGACTTTCACCTCAAGGTCGCCGGAAACCACCTCATCGTAGACGGCCGTGATATTGACATCCCCTCCTCCGGTCGGAAGCTCCACGGTGGAATCGGAGGAAGTCGAATAGAAATGCGAGAGGACCGGCGCCACGTTGTCGAAGGTCGCGCTCGTCACCTGGTCGTTGGCGGTGAACACGTTTCCGGCCTGGTCGGTCGCCGTGACTGAGATGTCATAGGCGGTTCCACTCACCAGATTGATGGCTCCGCAGGTTCCCACCACGTTGATACCGTTGTGCTCGCCGTCATCCAGTTCGTTGCCCGAGAAGTTGCAGGACTGGTCGCTCGTTCCGTCACTGAAAGTCAGCTCCAATGACTCCAGTCTCTCAGTGAACGGATCGTTTTCGATCGTGTAGCTGAAATCCGAAGCGTCCGTGATCGAATTGAAGAATCCGTCCGTATCAGGAGAGGTGATCGTCACGCTCGGCGCGTCCGTATCGAAAGCGATACCAGTGATGGCCGTGAAATCCCCAGGGTTTCCCGCCAAGTCCTCGGTCGCAAAATCCAAGGCGTATTTTGTTCCGTCGACCAAAGCCGGGTCGAAACTCGAAAGCGCGACGCTTTGCGATCCAGTGTCCGCCCTTTGTCCTTCAGTGAGTGTGTAAGTGTGCGCGGTTCCTTCAGCTTCCGCGCCTCCAGCTTCGGCCGTCAAAGTGATCGTTCCGCTGGCCAGCTGTTCGTCCAAAGTGAAGGTGATGCTTCCGTCGGCTTTCAGGTAGGCGTTCGCCGAAGGAGAGACCTCGCTCACCTGCGGAGGAACCGTGTCGATGATGATGGTCTTGGTCGCGGAAATGTTTCCTCCGGTGATCGAAAGCGAACCGTTTTGGTTATTGAACGCGTCCTTGATGGTTCCCGTAACCGCCCTCACGTCCAAGGCCTCGGTCAATTGGTTCTGCCCGATGTCATATGCACAAGTCGCGGTCGTTCCGCTGATGGAATTTATGGTGCAATCATAATCAACATCCCCTGTTTCCAAGGTCAGTTTCACGTCGGTGACGGCCGTGACGTCCTCGGAAAATTCCGCCTGGACTGTCAATGTCGCCCCCAAACCGTAAATTCCGGCGTCTTCCAGCACGGTGACGTTCACAAGCGAAGGATTTTCGTAATCCACCGTAATGGCGGTATCGAATTCATCGCTTCCCACCCTGTTGCCGAACGCGTCGTTGTCATTGGCCGCCACCTTGATCTTCACGTTTTCCAGTTTCGTTCCGGAAAGGGTTATGTTCGGTTCGTTTTTCGCGTCCCAATACGCGGTCTTCGCGTTTCCGTCTATGGAGGAAATGCCGGTGCTGTTGATTTGTCCGCTGACCTGGGTCGCCAAGAACCACACCGGACTTCCGGCCGTATGGATCGACGATTCGGTCTTATAGTTGTCGCCGGCGAAGAAATCCTGGCTCCTGGTCACTCCCGAAAGAGTGGTGTTTCCGCTTTGCGAGGTATATGAAATCAGTTCGTTCCCGATCAGAACTTTTCCGGAGGAAGGTATCGGCGCATTGTTCGCGTTCGAAAGGACGATGTCTTCACTGCCGGTTTCCGTGGTGTCCTGGAAAAGCGTTATGCCGTCCGTCTGGTAGAAAATGGAAGGGTACGCCGTGTCCTGCTCATATATTCCGGATCCAGGAGCAGTTTCGGTTTCTTGGACGGTATAGTCGATTTTGACCCTTCCGTCGGATTGCTGGGAAGATCCGGTGACAGCGACGGTCGGAGTATTATTATATGAAAAGTCCACCGTCACGTCCGAAAGGACCGGCGTCTGCGTCCCGTCGAACGAAGAAAGGAACACCGCATATTGAAGGAAGCGGTTGTCGTGGTCGCCTTGCAAGCCGTTTATGGCGTCGTCGAGTCCCTGTTTGTCGGTGTAATATGAGTCGGCGAAAGTGTTCCCGTCGGCCGAGCATGAAGTCGGCCCGCACCAAAGAGCCAAGGAAAGTCCCGCCTGCGAAGTGGCACTGCGGAGTTGGAACTTCACTTGCCCTTGCGTAGCGGAATCGTCGTTGGTCGCGCTCCAGGAAACTTTTCCGATCGAGGTGTATTTATCAGTCGTGTCAAATATTGAAGAAAGCAGGTTCTGGGCCGTCGTCGGATAGTATGAAAAACCGAGAGCAACGTCATCGAGAGCCGGGCTTTGCGAATATGGCGAAGCCGATACCAATGCGGCCTGATATTGGACATACCGGTCACCGGCAGTCATACAGCCATTTGGAGAAAGGATTTGCGAAGCCTGTGTGATGGCGACGGCGTTAGCAGCGCAACTCGCCCAAGTCTTGTCTCCGGCATCCTCCGCACTGCAATTATCGGTAGTGCAAGAACGGACATTGACATTCATCGTTTGTCCATTAAGCGTACTGTTGACAGTCGAATCCCTCCAGGAAAAATTCTTTTGCCCCGTATCGATCACTCCGGAAGTGAAAGTCCCCGGGGTGTTATATGTCAGTTCCGGGGTCGAAGTCGTCGCAGTCGGAACGGTCGTCCAACCTGAATTAATCGTATTGGCCTTAAGATGGATGCGCCCTACGCCTCCCGCTCCCCAGTACCACCACTCCATACCCTCATCGCCCCCATCGTCCGCCGAACCGCCGGAAGCGTCTAATTTGGCCAAGCCCACATCGACGGAATCCGCCAAAACATAGACCGACCCTCCTGAGCCTCCCAATTCGCCTTTGCTATTGATGTTTCCACTTACCGTAACGCTCGAAGCTGTCATGTGGATTATACCTCCTCCGTCTCCTTGCGATCCACTGCCCAAATGCATCACGTTGGGGAAAGTGCTTCCATACTGGGTTCCAATGCTAGCCGTTACTCCGCAAGGAGCTGGGGCAGTACCATTACCTCCATAACTCGCCCCTCCCCATACATAAACCCACTCACTGCAATCACCTTGATTAAATCCTCCACCTCCGATATTGGCCGCGGTAGTTGTCGTTCCCAATCCCTTGATCGATTCCCCCTGCCTGTCGGTACTGGAATTATGACTGCTGTATCTATCCCCATCTCTGTATCCTTTGATGCTCATATCGATCTGCCCTCCGCTCTGCACATCAACAGTGTCCTGGGCAAAAAATACCAACGCCCCTCCATTGGTTCCGTTCCAAGCATTGGCGGTTAAAGTCCCCGTGCCAGAAACAGTCACGTTGGAATATTGCGGAATCCTTTGCAAAATGACCCGCTGACTGGAGGCGTCCATTCCTATATTCAAATCATTAGACCCTCCGTCACCATAATACTTAGCTTTGCCTGATTTGAAAGTTATGCTCCCCGTAGAAGAGGAATACGATCCGACTTCCAAAATCTCATAATTTCCCACGTTTGTGACGCTCGAAGCTGATCCTTGCAGATTGATCAACAGCATCTTATCATCGGCGGCCAAACAGCCTCCGAAAGCGAATGATTTGCTCACCTCTCCGAACCTGCTTGTATCCCCTCCCATCAAAACCGTCCCGGTGTTAGCACTATAAGCCATCGCTTTCAAGACCGAGGCTCCCCAAAAAGACGATATGGAGGAGGATATGTTCCTGGCGACAGCATTACTTGCCAAATCGTATTTGGCCAATAACCCGTTATAGGAACCCAAGTAAATTATCCCGCTTGCAGGATCTAGAGCTAAAGAATTCACTTGATTAGTTCCCCAGAACGGGTTTATATTGTTGATCAGGCTCGAGGCTGTGTCGGTGGCAGGGTTATATTTGCCGAATTTTCCGCTTGTGCCTCCTAAGTAAATTTCCCCGCTGGTCGGATCTTTGATGGCCGCATATATCGGGTTAGATGCGAAAAAGGATGATATCTTACTTGTCAAACTAACGCCTGCTCCGCTGCCGATATTATATCTTCCAAACCTTCCCGAATCGCCAGCCAAATAAATCACATTACTATCAGGGTCAAGGATAAGATTTTTTATGTTATGGCTGGACGTGAAAATACCGGAAACGTTGGAGGTCAGATTCGTAAAGACGCCCGTATCCGGATTGTATTTGCCGAATTTCCCACTGGATCCGGAAAAATAAACTTCGCCGCTGGACGCGTCGACTGCGATCGCAACGACATTTGGACTTGTTCCGAACAGAGTAGTGACTTGGGAGGTGAAATCCGTCGTCACGCCCCCGCTTAGGTCGTATTTACCGAGCCTTCCACTGGCTCCTCCCATGTATACCGTGTTCCTGGCCAAATCTATACCCAAAGTATTCACGGCGTATATGCCGCCGAAAATGGGGGCAGCGTTCGGCGTGAGATCGGTAGCCGTCTGGGTGGCAGGATCATATTTGGCCAATTTTCCTGAACTACCCCCGATATAAGCCTCGCCGGTAGCCGTATTGAATTTTATGACATTCACCGCAGCGCTTCCCCAATTAAGCTTGCTTTTCCAATCGGAAGCGTTGAAATTAGGCTCAATCATAGCTCCTTCGGAACTCAAGGAAGCCACGTTATACGTCTTCCCGTCCGCACAAGTCCTACCACTGTTTCCATTGGTCTGGGTGTTTATATTGAAAGTTCCCGTGACATTCAATGTCCCGTCCGCCCCGGAACCGGTATCCAATGAGGCTGAGGTCGTGAGTTTCACGCTTTCCCCGGAAACCTCCGTCTGATCAAATGTGGCTCCGGAAAGGTTGAATCCAGTTTCCGTCGTTCCACTGTCGGTCTGCGTCTTCGATCCGTTTTGTGAAGCCAATTTCATCTCGCCTAAGACGGAAGTGTCGATCTCCTGCTTGGACTCATAAGTAATCTGGTCGTTTTCTGTTCCGTTTTTAACGATTTCCGATCCGGGAGTGGCTGCCGCATCCCAAGAACTCTGCGTCCAGCTGTAGTTCGCCGCGCCGGACCTCGAAGGGTTGAAGATCAGCGGCGAAACCATCGCCGCGATCAGCACCATCGCCAAAGCGGACGAGAGCGAGACCGTCACCGTGCGGAATTTCTTCTGGTATCTTTTCAGGTCCGAGTAGGAATTGAAAGACAGCGAGCAGACGATTTTCCCGCTTTTATCCTTTTGACACTGCTGGATGCGCAGGTGGTTGTCCGCGGAGGACTTGAAAAGAAGTTGCGCGTGATCTTTGAAAAGAAGTTTAAGCTTATGCATCGCGGATCTAAATCCGTCGGAAAAAATCTTTTTCATTTTTATTTTTTTTGAAAACTTAAAGAAATATTAGTCAAAATAATTATATCATAAATTCCCCGAATCCCGAACATTCCCCATCGGAGTCCCGTGGGAGCTTAGCTCCTATTTTGCTATTCCAGGCAATACCTCACCGCCAATTTCTTGCCCTTCAGATACAAAGCATTATCCTCCAAGAATTTTTCATAAGCCATACTGGAAGCTAAGCTCCCAAAAGGGGAGCTTAGCTTCCAGTCTTCGAATTGCCCCAAGACGACATCCTTATTACATAATGTTCCGCTTCTTTTCCCTAAATAATCCGGCGCGCTGCAATATTTCCACCCATCCAAAGGAGCTAAGCTCCCATTTGGGAGTTTAGCTCCTTTATCCTCATAGCTGTGGATAAAATGATTGCGATTCACATAAGCAGACAGATACAAGAGATATTCATTGGAATCGACATGGATGGCTTTGAACGGTCCTTGAAATAGTGATCCGCTTCTTTCGTTTTTCTTGTTAAAGTAATTCGTATAGCCCGTGCTTACTTTGTGCATGAATTTTTCAATTCCCCTTTCGGAAACCTGTTTCAATATCAGATGGTAATGGTTGGGATTGAGGCAATACGCGATGATTTCAACAAGCGGATCCGCAGAAACAAAGGAAGCTAAGCTCCCTTTGTGGGAGCTTAGCTTCCTTAATTGCAAAGATTTTTCATAAAGGCTACCAATCGCATCCTCCTAATTGAATTCGCGCAAACAAGTCAGAAACCTGACGTAACCACTATCATCCGAAAAAACCTCGCGCTTATCCACGCCTCTGTTATATATGTGGTAATATTCGTCGTTGGCAAATTTCACTTTGCGCATACATATTAACCGTATTTATCTTAATATCATTATTATACCACAAAAAACGCAAAAATCGGAGTTCGACTCCGATTTTTAATAGAAAACTTTCACTAGGCGTATCGGAGTTCGACTCCGATACGGAGTCGAACTCCGAATTCAAACAAATCTGAATGCTACTCTTTTCCATCCCCGCTTTTCCCCATCTTATGCAAGAACCAATTGACCAAGGAGAGCACCAAGGAAAAGGCCAGGGCCCAGAAGAATCCGTCCACATGGAACCCTTCCACGATTTTCGAAGCCAACATGATGAGTCCGGCATTGATGGCCAAAGTGAACAGGCCGAGCGTCAAAATAGAAATCGGAAGCGTGAGAATCACCAGAACTGGCCTAATGAAAGCGTTGAGGATCCCGATAATCAGCGCCGTGACAAGCGCCGCGAACAAACCCTCCACAAAAACGCCCGGGAGGAGGTAGGCGGTAATGAATACGGCGAGGGCGGATGCGAGCCAATGGAGAAGTATGCGCATAGTTTTTGGTTTTTAGTTTGTAGTTTTTAGGTTATAGGGAAAGTATAACACGAAACGAAGCGACGCTTCGTAATTTTAAATTTCAAATTTCTAATTTTGAATCAATTTTAAATGTCACAATTCAGAATGTTTCAAACTTAAATCATTGAAAAATTAAGATTTCGATTGAAATTAAAAATTCGAAATTAAAAATTTTCCCGTAGGTATTCCTCCGTTATCCTCTTGATTTCATTGAAATCCTCCGCTTCCATAAGTTTCACCCGAAGCTCTTTCGCTCCGGAAAAGCCGCTCACGTACGCCTTGTAGTGTTTCTTCATCACATGGAAACCTTTTACCCCCTCCATCTCTTTTTCGAAAAGCTCCGTGTGCTCTAGCATTATTTCCAATCTTTTTTTCAAAGTAATTTCCTTTTGTTCGCGGTCGAAAAACCAGGGCTTGCCGAAGATTCCCCGGCCGACCATGATTCCATCCAGACCGAAATGCTCGGCTTTTTCAATTCCCTCTTCCAGACTTTTCACGTCTCCGTTTCCAACTACGACTATCCCAGCTTCGCGCGCGATCTCGGCGGCCTTGGCGATCTCGTCCCAATGCGCGTCCACCTCGGACATCTCTTTCTTGGTCCGCCCGTGCACGATAAGGCAATCCGGTTTCTCTGCTACAATCTGGGAAATCCATTCTTCCGTTTCGATCTTGTTGAAGCCGATCCTGGTTTTGACCGAAACTGGAATGTTCGGCGCGCCTTCCTTGGCCGCGCGGATCACCTCCCTCGCCAATTCGGGAGTTCTGATCAATGCGGATCCAGCCCCCTGCTTGATAACCGCCTTGTCCGGGCACCCCATATTGATATCCAATCCGTCGAATCCCAAATTTGATGTTTTCAGGATGCGCTCCGAAAATCTGCGCCACGATCGGGCGCTCGTTCTCGGAAAATCTCAATTCTTTGCTTAGAAATTTCCTCCCCTCTTCGCTAGCCAACCCGTCAGCCGAAACGAATTCGGTATAAAAGACGTCCGGCGCTCCGTATTTGGCGAACATCTGACGGAACGCGAAATCAGTGACGTCCGCCATCGGCGCCATGACAAAGAATGGGCGTTTTAATTTTAACCAGAAATTTTTCTTCATAATTCAATTATACGATATTCGAGGGTATTTATCAGATATTCCATTCTTTGAATTTCTAATTCCTAATTTCTAATTCCTAATAAAATTCCAAATTTCCAATACTTAAAAGCAACTACTTTTGATGGATTTTATTAGGTGAATTAGGTGAATTAGGTGAATTAGAAATTTGTCATTACGGAATAAAAAAGGGCCGAAGCCCTTTTTTTATTCCGCCGTCTGTCCGTCCTCGGCTTTCTTGAAGTTCACCTTGAAGACCGGCTCATATGGATTCTCATATTCATCCTTCACCTCGACCCTCCCCCCCTTCATCAATGTCGTCATCGCGATGTCCGTCATCATCTCCTTGTTTGTTTCCATTTCGAATTTGATGTCGTCCAATTTTTCCCAAGCTTTCCCCATCTCCGCTTGGATCCTGGTCTCGATCTGCTTCTTCTTCTCGCGGAGCTGTTTCATCTGCTCGACGATCTCCTCATATTCGTCCGCCTGCGCCAGCGCGTCCTTGTACATCTCCTTAAGGTCCTTCTGCTCCTTCTTCATCTCCCTCATCTTGATGAAAATCTCCTGGATGTTCTGCATTTGTTTTATGGCGACCCGAATGACTCGACTGAGCACCCGAATGACTCGAATAATTTTTAATACCTACCCATCCTATCACAGAAACGGAAACCGTAAAAGATTAAAGGGAGAGTGTTCACTCTCCCTTTTTTATCCGCAAATAAAATTTCAAAATATTTTCGGTTATCACGGAAAGGTTTTGCGAAAAGACGTTATCCCACGCAAACCAGCATGACTCATGCTCTCCCTCCTGAGAAAGTCCGCTTCCGGCGATATCCCCGACAAACACAGCGACCTCTATATTTTTGCGTCTTGTCGGTGAAATCCCTCGAAATAACCCCGGGAGCCTCCTTGTGACAGAAATCACTTCCTCACATATCTCCTCCGCGACTTCTCTTTTCATGCAAGCGATTTCAGATTCCCCTTTTTCAATTTTTCCTCCAGGTAAAGACCAGAAATCTCCGTCTTTTACCAACAGGATTCTCCCCTCTTTTTCAATGAGGATGCATGCGACTTTTACTGCCATAAGTCCCTCCCTTGGATTTTGACAATGAACTCCGAAATTATCTTCAAGCCATATTACCACCCGGAGACAAAAAAGCAACCAATTTTACTTGTGGCTGCCTTCTTGCCTATCTTTTGAATTCCATGCGATTTCCCTTGGGAAATTTTCGCTTAGATTTTTTCTTAACGCTTTTGGCGTTTTTTGTTTTTTTATTTAATTTTTAGTATCATTAATTCTTTCAATTTGTTTTAAAAGATTATCGCCATTTTTTAGTCTTTCACTATTTTTTAATCCATCAGCCATTAGTGCTGGCGGCACATGAACATCATCACTTTCTTTTTCTGAAAGATTTATTATACAATGCTGAATCAAACCAAGATGTTCTTTTATAACTCTCATTTCCTTGTTGTTAAATTTTGCCGCAATTACATCTTCCAGTTCATTAAGGTAGTGGATAGTTTCTATCCCTAATTTTTGCTGTTCATTTAATCTGTCGAAAATCTCCTCATCTTCAATTTGATTAGCCTGTTCTCTGGTTACTTCGAGTCTTAGCCCGTTTTCATCAGCCACATACTCGGCTCCTCCCTTGATAAGCTCAGCATCAGACAAGGCTCTTTCTTTTTGGATTTTTGCCATCTCCTCCGGAGTAGGCATTTTTGGCTCTCCCATCATAAATTTGTTTTTGCGGAATATTGCCGCTTTTTTTTAATTAATTAAATTAATTTACTTACTTGATTTATCATGCTTCCCTAGCAACCTAAAACCCATAACCTAAAACCTAGTTAAGAATCTTCCCCGCATACATATCCACATCCCTTATCCACTTGTCCACGCTTTCGGGATTATGGGCGGCGCAGGAGGAGCCGCATTTCCAAACGATCATATTTTTGGCGGACTCGACATCGTTTCGTTCGATGATTTCCTCAACCCTTCTGCCGACGATGCTGACCGCCTCTTGGGGAGAATCGAAACAGGTGTGCCCGCCGCTTCCCATATTTTCCCTGATGCCGCGGTATCCCCAATAATTGAAACAATCCTGTCCGTTAAGCACCGGCTTTCTTTTTCCCCAATTGCTTTCCTTCCTGGCGATCCCCACCAAAAAGGCGGCCGTCTTCTTGTCCTTTTCCGCGATATAGGGAGCCATGATCTCAATCGGCGTGCCTTTGACCAATTCTCGTATCTTATTTTCCAAATTTTCCTTCCTGACCTCTTCCAAGGTCTTGGGGGCCGGGATGTCCTTCACAAGCTCATCGTAATAATGTCTTTGGACGGCAGTGGCATATCCGGCGAATATTATCCCGAACGCCAAAACGGCCATTCTGGATTGGCGGACCGACATTTTCCCGAGATTGAAGCTTCTCTTGATTTCCGCCCCCAGAAATCCGGCTTTTTCACGGACAGCTTTAAAATAAGCCTTCTTTGCGGTCTTGGCTTGCTTTAGGATCCTATTGAATTTTTTAAGTATTTTTTTCATATTTTGGCTTTACCCCTGTTAAATGATTTGCTACGCAAATCCCTTTAAATAAAGGATATAACGGGGTGAAAATAAAGAGAAAGCGGGCTTTCACCCGCTTTCTATTCTTTATCCTATATGTCTATTATACACCCTTTTAAGCAAAAAGTCAATGTCCGCGCTTGCGGTATCCTTATTTTTCATATCAAATCTTTCTTCATTTGTTCGAACTGCTCTTTGGAAATTTCGCCTTTGGCGTAACGCTCTTTCAAAATCCGCATGGCTCCGCCCCCTTCTCCCGTCTTGAGTTTTCCTTGTTCATTGGCCCACTTGATAAGCGTGTAGATTCCCCAGATTACCAGCGCCCAAAAAACGAGTGTGAAAATCCAGCCCAACCCGAAACCGAACCATCCCATCATTCCACCGATTCCTCCTGCTCCGGGGCCACAAGTATAATTTCCCCACATATTTTTTGTGGTTAATTGTTAGATGAATATAGTACGACCGGGAGAATAAAAAATTGCAAAACAAAAACCGCCCTCCTGCGGGCGGCTATTTGAAAAATACCATCAACCGTTTTTCTTCTTTTCATTGAGCATCTCCTTTACCTCCAAAACCGTCTTTTCGATCTGCTCTATCTTCTCCATGTCGTGTTCCTTTTGGAATTTTTGGACGATTTTCTCCTCGCCGCGGAGTTTCCTCTCGATGACGTCTTTGGCTTCATAAATCCGCATGAAGGAAAAAACCGAAACGGCGGCGAATACTATGCCGACTAAATTGACCAGGAAAAGTTCGAAAGAGCCGATGACCATGTCCTTTTCCAAAAAAGAAATCGAGATGCCGACGGTCGCCAGCGGAGGAATAAGGGCGACCGCTATCGCTATTCCCGGGAGGATTTCCGAAAGCGCAGGCCGCACCAAGGCGTATGCGACGGCCGCCCCGGAAACCATGGCGATGAGAAGATAGGCCAAGGAAGGCGAAGTCCTGGAAAATATCTCGGATGTCATCTCGCCGTTCAGGGTAAAAGAGGAGATTATGAAAGAAATTATCACAACGGTCAGCGCGGACCAAACGATAATTGAACCGGCCCTTTTTATCAGTTTGGTATTTCCTACCACTACCCCCATCGAAAATCCGAGAATCGGGGAAAGGATCGGGGCGATCAGCATCCCTCCGATAACCACCCCCGCGCTGTCAATCAAAAGTCCCAGCGTGACGATAATCGCGGAAAGGATAAGCATCAGATAAAAATCCACCCTTGGAGCGCTTTGGTCGAAAACCCTTGCCACCGCGTCTTCTCTTTGGGATTTCGTGAGTCTAGATGATTTCAAAAGCATGTTTTTTCTTTTTTATATTTACATGGATGACCTCATTATAACATGTTCGGAAAATTTCAACTCCTCATCCCGAAAATTGCCATCATCGCTTCCAACTTCTCTGGACGCCCGTATGAATCCCTCCTGTAGGAAAAATATTTTTCCTTTTCGCGGAAAGTGCATTCCGGACTGGTCTCTATATTGCCCGCGGCAATCCCCTCTTCCAACAATTGATGCTTCGCTATCGCCTTGGTATCCAAAAATATCTTCCGGTCCCTCACTTCGAATGACCCTGGGATATGCGCGAACTTGTCCGCCAACTCGCTTCCGACCTCATAGTGGCATTTCTCCATTCCTGGTCCTATGGCGACCAGGATATTTTCCGCCGTGGCCCCGCTTTCTTTCATCATTCCGACAGCCTTGGATATGATGCCTTTTTCCAATCCTCCCCATCCGGCGTGCGCCAATCCCAAAACCTCGGCTTCGGGGTCGAAAAGGAAAACCGGCAGACAATCCGAGACCGTCACTGTCAAAAAAACATCCTTGTCCTTCGTGACGAACCCGTCGGTAGTATCGAAAAATTTTCCCCCGTCCCCCTTGCCCACCAGGGCGATACTGTCCCCATGGGTGAGATACGCCGTGACGGAATTTTCCATTTCAACGCCCAAACCATCCAGGAATATCTTCCTGTTTTCCTTGACGCCGTCCTCCTCAGAACTGTCAGCATAGACCTTCATGGACCCGTCCCTCCTTTCGGAAACCGCGGCTATGACGTTGTATTTTTTGAATATGTCGAACATATGTTTGTATTACATTCGGAAGAGTAAAAAGTAAACCGTACTTATGGATAAGATACAAAAAAACTATTCCGGGCATTTCATTTCCATGGTCGCCTATGGCGCCTTGGTGTCGATCGCGATAAGCGTATTATACAGCCTCGGCAAGATCGGAACAAAAATCCCCTCATTCGACCTTGTTATCCTGGGCTTGGCGACCTTCCGCCTCACCCATCTTTTCGTTTATGACATGGTGACCGATTACATCCGTGACTATTTCGGAAAATTCGAACGCGGCGCGGGCAAAACCTTGTCCGAACTTTTGAACTGCCCTTGGTGTACGGGCGTTTGGGCCGCTCTCCTGATAGGCTTCCTCTATCTGCTCACCCCGCTGGCCTATTATCCGATCTTTTTCGTGGCGCTGGCCGGAATAGGGTCGATCTTCCAGATCATCAGCATCTATATCGTGCGGCTCACCCCATCGCAATATAAAAAGGAAATCAAGGATTGACCGCTTTCTTTTATTGCAAACGAACCGCTTAAACAAAATACGACCGCCGACATGAGCCGGCGGTCGTATTTGTGCTGGGACGTTTTTACATTTCTTTTCCCATCACCTTTCCTCCCATGATGGAATATTTTCCAGGTCCGGCGAGCGCTATCGCCAAGGAAGCGAGCAGCAACGTCAGCTCCAATTCATAACCCCCGGAGAAACCCTGGGAGAATTTGACCAGATAGATCGCGAAGAACATATTGATCGCCAGCAGGAATCCGAAGATTCTCGTGAAAATCCCCAAAAGCATCGCGAATCCGCCGAAAAACTCAACAAAAGTCACGATGTAGACGAAGAATGCGGGAATCCCCAGGTTGCCGAAAAAAGTTTCGACACCGGCCAAACCGGTTAATTTCCCGTAACCGTGGATGATAAAAACCAAAGCGAGCGCGATCCTCACCAAAAGCAGTCCCAGGTCCTGGTTGGTCATTTTTTCAAAATTCCTCATATTTTTTTACTGAATTATTAATTATTTAAAAACTAAATACCATGCACGTATTACAAAGTCCGCGATTTTTTCTTACTCCGGGCGCAAAACCGCGCTTTCCACGGTAGCTTTCCTCTCGAATTTGTTCCACCCCACGATTTTTCCCATGACCGCGGTAAAAAAAGCTTTGATGGCGACGTAGTACATGAGTTGGCGGTAATAGAACCTTTGCAGCGGCAACCAGAACAGCAAGGTCCACCTCTCCCTATGTTCCAGAAAAAACGGGATCATGCCTGTCAGAAAATCCATGGCCAAAAACAGCAGGTAATAAACGAGGATCTGTCCGAAAGACGCGGATGAAGAAAAGGAAAGCGGGTGGCTGTATTTCTGCCATCCCACCCAGAAAAAAGAAAGGATGATCGTCAGGTCCATGAAAGGCGAAATCAGCGGAAAAAACACTTGGAAAACGAACACATTGGGCACGGCGAAATTCCCCAACCCTTTGTATTTGGCTTTGAACATGGTATCCCTGTGTTTCCAGGCCGTCTGTAGGGTACCGTACATCCAGCGGAATCTCTGCTTGATAAAGTCCCTCGTATTGTCGGGGGCTTCGGTCAGTCCTATCGCTTCGTCTTCGAATACGACCAGCTTCCCGCTCCTCAGAATGGAAAACGTCAGATCAGCGTCTTCCGCCAAAGTGTCATTCGAAAAACCTCCCGCCTCCAAAACGGCTTCCCTTCTCCAGGCGCCGACCGCTCCCGGAACCACGGTTATGCAATTCATCACTTCGAACGCCCTCTTCTCGATGTTTTGGCTAGTTATATATTCCAAGGCTTGCCATTTCGTAAGAATATTGATCCGGTTGCCGACCTTGGAGTTGCCAGCCACAGCTCCGACTCTCATGTCGACGAAAGCCCGGACAAGTTTTTCCATGGTATCAGGCCTGAACAAGGTGTCCGCATCCAGCGTTACCACAATTTCCGCTTCCGTCCTCGCTATCCCGAAATTGAGCGCGCTGGATTTTCCCCCGTTTCCCTTGAAACAGATGTCCACTTTGGGGTTGTTCCCGAACTTCGCGGACACCCTATCGAAAGTGGAGTCCGTAGAACCGTCGTCCACCACTATGACATTGAAGTCGGAATAAGTGGAATCCAATATGGCCTCGACTGTCTTGACTATGACTCTTTCCTCATTGAAGGCCGGCACGATGACGCTGACGGACGGAGCGTACGATCCGGAATTTTTCTTATAAGGGGCGTTTTTGGAACGGATGCGTTGGGCGACGGCCAATATGGATAGATAGAAGAATCTCAGTGATCCCAAAAATATCCCGACCATGAACATGGTGCGCATGAAGCCGCTGAAATATGAAATCATCAGGAACGCGGCGTTGTTTATCTTTCCCAAAAGCCGTTCTTTGAACGACATCATCGGCATAACCCCGTCCCTGCCTATTCCCATCAGATCAGAAACCGTCACCAACTGATAACCCTCCTCCTTCAATTTTTCGATTATATAAGGCAAAGCTTCGACGGTCTGAGACCTGTCACCGCCGCTGTCGTGCAAAAGCACGATATTTCCTTTGCCAGCCCGGATATCTTCGACCGTCTTGCCGACTATATTTTCCCATCCTGGCCTGCTCCAGTCCTTCGGGTCGATATGCATGCCGATCGTGTAATAACCAAGACTGTTGGCGGAAATCAAAGGGCTGACTTGGTCAGGTGTCGCCGGTTCCACATCTTCCGCATAAGGGGGACGGAAAAGCAACGACCTTCTCCCCAAAACGCTTTCTATAAGCCTCTGTGAAGCGTCGAGCTCGAGCTTGAACTGCCTTTGCGTAATGGCGGAAACGTCCGGATGCGTGTAAGTATGGACCCCTATCTCATTGCCTTCCCTGTAAATCCTTTTCAAAATATCCGTATTTATATTGGCATTCACCCCTACCACGAAAAAAGTCGCCGGCACGTCATATCGCTTGAGTATATCGAGGATTTTCGGAGTATATGCGCGGTCAGGACCGTCGTCGAAAGTGAGAGCGACCTTTTTGCCGTCCTCTCCCCCCCATCTGGTTATCACATAGGAAGAGGGATAGGTCAGGACCGATTCCTTGGTGATGAGACCGGATTGGGCGTTATAAGTGATCTTGCGGAGACCGTCATGGGGGGAGGTTTCCGCTTTCAATATCTCGCCTTCCCCTTCATAGACCAAATCGAAACCGTATCTCATCACGTCCAATTTCCTCACCGTCGAAAGGTCCAGTTTCTCTCTGTCGGCGAACACGTTCCAAACGCTCGGGTCCTCCGAACCTATCCTCCAAAGCGCAAAGCCATGGGGGTTTCCAAATTGCCTGCCGATCACCATCTCATTATAAACCGTCGTCGCGTCGAGATACCAAACTTTGTGAAGTTTGTTTTTCTCGTCGTAATAATCGAAGGTGGGATTGAGAGATTGGGATTCCAAGCCGATCTGGGCTTCCGATTCCCGAGCTATCCTGATCGCGTCCTGGAAACTCAAGGTGTTCGAAATGGCCTCCCCTTCCGTCCAATCATAACCGTAACCTCCGAGAGCCACGATGAATTTGTTCGGCGGGACTTGGGAAAACACCCGCGCCAACGCGGTGGAATACCAGGATCTCGAAGAAACCGGCCCCGGCGTTCCGCCGGCATAATGCTCGTCATACGCCATAAGGACCAAAAAATCGGTCACCGTAGAAAGCTTGCCGATGTCGAAAGAGTCGTCGTCCAGCGGGATGTCTTGCGTGACGACCAATCCCTCGGGATGGAACTTCGCATAGAGCTCCTGCATGAAAAGAAAAAGTTCATCCTGGTTGGCATCGGGCACCCCTTCGAAATCGATGTTTATTCCGGCGAATTTGTTCGACTTCACGAAGCCGTGGAGACCCTCTACCGCTTTTTTCCTCGCACTCTCTTCGGAAAGCATGCCCACGAGACGATCAGTGTCCCATCGCTGGGTAATTTCGTTGAAATTGTTTATAAGCGGCACTACGCGCAAGTCGCCCCTGTTTTGCCTTATGAATTCAAGCGTTTCGTCCTGGCGTCGCTGGTTATCAATGAGCAAATCCCCGCCCGCTTCCCCCAGGTGCAACCATTCCGGCATAAGTTCGTCTATTTTCCAGATATTGTTTTTAAGGGACGTGAAACTGTTGTCGTCCCAGTTGACATAAAAAGCGATCACCTTGGGACGCACCGTCGCGGCTTGGTTTTTTTCAGCCTCAAGCCTGATCTCTTCCGCGGATTTCAAAACCGTTCCGTCAGGAAGTTGCCGGATGGCAGCCGCAGGAAAACCTTCGGCTTTGACGGCGTTGGAAGCCGCCCGATATTGAAGCTGGGGGTCCTTCAATTCAAGCTTCGGAAGGAGCGGCGATTTGACGACGCTGACTATCATGACGAAAAATATGACGAAAAGAAACGCCCCCGCCGAAACCAGCGTCCTGCGGCTATAGCGGGACCTTCTGTTTTTTTTGTCATAAAATATCTGGTTGATGTTCAGCGCGGCCATATATGTCGTATATAAAAATGATCGATCGAAAGGGCTTTCGTGCATCCAATGCTTAATACAAAACATTTTTCGAATTTGTTCGACAACGAAAAACGCGCCTCCGCCGGTTGGCGGACGAGGCGCGCTTTGAATCCTGGTTTTTCCTATCTCCAATATATCTGGCTCCTGGTGACTATCTTTTTCCAAGGTCCGTCGGGAATATCTTTTTCCGAAACGAATCTCCAGTCGACCTTGTCTATGTCGGAAAGCCCGAGATAATCCTTGACCGCCGGGGACACATCCAGCCCGGCACTCTTGTTTGTTTTGCTCTTGGGGGCGTCTTTGCCGAAAACATAATTCTTGTCGTCCTCCTTGAAAGGTCCGACGTCCTGCCATTGGGCATAGGAGGTTTTCCCCCCTTTGATGATTTCTATCCATTGGTTTTTCAAAACGGACTCGTCATCCTTCCATTTCTTTCCCTTGGCCCAAGTCGCCAATTCGAAAACATCCTTCTTCCTTTTGCCGTCCTCGTCGAAATCGTTGTATGGAAGGGCGAAATAGAAAGGGTTCTCCTTGGGCGTGAATTTCGCCGGAAAATATCCTTTTCTCTTTTCGGGATCATCCACGCCGCCGAAATGCTTCACCCAATCCTCATCCCAAGCGCTTGGCAGATTGGAAATGTTTTTGTTGTCCTTCCCTGCCTCCTCACCCGCCCAGAAAACGGTGGCTGTTATGTTTTTGTGGAGCGGATAGCTGCTTTTCGGGTTTATTTCAACAAGAGCGACTTCCGGCGGATTTTGCTCCTTCGAAGTTTCTTGCGAAACGTTTTCCTCGGACCCGACGGTTTCCAGGGCTATTTCCGCGATTTTTTCCAGACCATCCGTCGGTTCCTTTTTGGCTACCGCTTCGCTTATCGCAGGATCAGCCACCGCATTATCATTTTTGACTTTGTCGATATAACCCTTGGCCAAGCCTACGAAAACGACGACTGAAACCAGGGGCAAAAGATATATATAACCTTTTCTCATGTTTTGTTTTTAATATTTTTTCTGTCTTCCGCTTCTTTCCGGCATCGGAAAGCTAGCATCAAAAGCAAAAAACGTCAATGGAATCGACGCTTTTTGGCTGACTGAAAGCTTTTGTTTTTATGAAAAAATTTATTCCAATTCGGCGACACCGAACGGAACGGAAAACGCGCGGCACCAAACCCACACCTCGTCAAAATCGGCAGGGTCTATATCCGAAGTTATTTCATAATTCTGACTCCCCTCGTTTCCCTTGAGCGCTCCCAGTTGCGCGCTTGCGGAATATTCCCCGTCCTTTCCGAAATGCACGAAAAGATCAGGACCGTTCGTAACTTTGAAATCACTTTCAAACCTGACGTATTTCTTGCCATCCGTTTCTATGATCCTTGCTGTCCCGCTGGCGCTGTGCCCGGCTTTTCCCATAAAGGTTCCCTGCGACACCACGCTGACAGGGATTTCTTGCTGCACCTCACTGATTCCTTCCTGAGATGCGTTTTCACCAGCATCGGGGTTTTCCATAGGAACCTCCTCGTTGACGGTTCTGGTTATGAACAGGGGCGACACCAACCAATAAGTCACCCCCAAGACCGCGACTCCTGCGATTACCAGAGATATTTTTTTCATAAATTTTCCAATCCCTTGTTAACTCTTCTTATTACATCGATTATACGTCTTTATTTGCGTATGTCATAATGTCAAAACATGGACTTGCGCTTTTGATCGCGATGGGAAGGATTCTTCGTCCGATTGCGTACTAACAAACAGCGCTAATTTTTATCGCAATTTAATTATGACCAAAAAAATAACCTACTCGCTGCTCGTTTGCATAATATCACTGGGAGCTTTTTTCTCAGCTTATTGCATATTGGACAGAAAAGATGCTCCCTTATCGGAACAACCGACAGTGATAGAGAACGAAACGGAAAAAGAAGCCGCCAAAAAGCCCCGCCCGGATTCCATCCCGGCAATGGCTGAAATGGATTTCGAGGGAGATACCCTTCAACTAGGAAGGGTCTTGGACGACAACGGTTCGTACACCCGCCATTTTGTAACCTACCGGAGCGAAGGATTGGTCATTTCGGGAATAATGAACATCCCTAAGGGACAAGGGCCTTTCCCTGTCGTCTTTTTGAACCATGGGTACGTCGCGCCCGAAGATTATTCCAACGGACAGTATTTCCGCAGGGAACAAGATTTCTTCGCCCGAAACGGATATGCCGTCTTTCAAAGCGATTACCGGGGATACGGCTCTTCCGATCCCGATCCGGATGAAGACATCCGCCCCAGAAGCGGCTACGTCGAAGACGTCCTCAACGCGATCAGCGCGGTTAAAAAAGCTGGTCTGCCCTCGGTGGACACTGAGAACGTCTTCATGTTGGGACACTCCATGGGAGGAGGAGTCACGCTCAACATCATGGTCACCAAGCCGGAAATCGCCCAAGCTTACGCCCTTCTGGCCCCCATCAACGCCGACTACAGAGTGAATTTCGAAAAATGGGTGAAGACCGACAACGACTTCGACGGCATCGCGGAAAAGTTCTACGCAAGATACGGAACATACGAAGAGGCTCCGGAAACCTGGGAAAGCTTTTCAGCCAAGAATTATTTCGACCGCATAACCTCTCCGGTCATGCTGCACCAAGGGACGCTAGACAGGGACGTGCCGGTCGAATGGTCGCGCGGACTCATGAGCGACTTGGAAAAAGCCGGCAAGGATATAACTTATCATGAATACCCCGGCGAAGGACACACGCTGTATGCCGCCCAGGACATGTTCATGCGAAGAACTCTGGATTTCTTCAATGGAAATCTCAAGTAAGATATTGACAATTCGTCTTCTTCCGGCTATCCTATACCGATTGCGCTAAACAACCGGAACGACATATGGGTAAACGAAAATTCAAAGTCAAAAGATCCTTGGCAGGACTGGGCCTGTTCGCGGCGGAAAACGTCTCCGAGGGGGATTTCGTCATCGAATATACCGGCGAGAAGATCACCCACGCCCAAGCGAACGAACGGAGAGGAAAATACCTCTTCACCCTGAATTCGCGCTATGTGATAGACGGCCGGGGCAGGAAAAACCTGGCAAGGTACATCAACCATTCCTGCGAACCGAACTGCGAAGTCATCATCGAAGGAAGCGAGATTAACGTCTATGCCGTTCGAAGCGTCAAACCAGGCGAGGAACTGACTTATGACTACGGCCAGGAATACTTCAAAGAATATATCGAGCCTCGCGGCTGCAGATGCGCGCATTGCGCGAAAAAATAGAGAACGAAAAAACTCCCCGTTGCGGGGAGTTTTTGATGCTTCAAAATTATTCCGTCGTCACTCCGTCGAAATCGGCCTCGTTCTCCTCAGCTTCTTTTTTCGTCGCGCGCACTATTCCGTCTTTATGGTGGGCCGGCGAATAGATCGTATACATCTTAAGAGGCTCGCTGTCGGAAACGTTGATGATGTTATGCTCAGCTCCGGCCGGAACCACCACCGCCACACCGTCGGAAAGTTCATATTCGTTTCCGTCAATCACGCATTTCCCTTGCCCGCTCTCGAAGCGGAAAAACTGGTCGTTCTCAGGATGGACTTCCATGCCGATGTCTTCCCCCGGAGCGAGACTCATCAGAACCAGCTGACTGTTTTTGCCGGTATAAAGGACCTTTCGGAAATTGCCGTTTTCCAACGTGTCCTTTTCAATGTTTGAGCGGAATCCTTTCATGTTTTTTATTAAAAATAATTATTAACGCGCACGGAAACTATTACTATTATACCACGATGATTATTCCCTTTCCTGTCCGCAAAAATACAGACAAGGATCGATCCAGCCGGAAAGCTGGGCTTCGTTTTGCGCGTATCCCAAAATATTGATATCGCTTCCCTTGCGGATGCCCAAGTGCAAATGCTTCCTTTCCCCGTCCGTTTCCACACTGTAACCGTTGCCCAAAACCCCGATTTCCTCGCCTACGCCGATTTCATCGCCGATATTTTTGGAAATGCTCGACAATTTCAAATGCCCATAAACCACGGTAACGGCCTGGTTTCCTATCTCGCACTCCTGCACAGCCAGTCCGCCGTATCCGCTGGCGGTCCTTTTCGAAAGGAGTTTTCCGGAACAGATCGCCTTCACCGGGACTTTTACTTCCGCCTCCAGCTCCTCGGGGAAAACCTCCAGGTCTATCGCCGTGTGGTATCCGGAAAACCTCTCGGGGCTGACCGGGGAATTTTGCGGGGTGACGAATTTGCCGAACGGCTTTTTGGAAACCCTTTCCGCCACCCTATCTAAAGGAGGACGCAATTCGTCTTCGAAGTTTTCCTCTGGAACAAACGCCGCCATGCCGTCGCTCTCCAGATAAGGTTGTCGGATTTCTTCCGTTTCCGCGCCGTTTTTCCAAGCACCTCCATCTTCCTTTTTCCAGAAGCCAACGTCAGGATAATAAAAAGAGAGGGCGAAAAAAACAGCCAAAAGCAATGAGATCGCCAATGATATTTTGAAAAATTTTTCCATACCTTATTTATAAAGCTTTTCGAATTTTTTCTTAAACTTGGAAAGTTTCGGCGCCACGACCAGCTGGCAATACGCTTTATCAGGGTTTTTCTCGAAATATCTCTGATGATATTCCTCCGCCGGATAAAATTTATCCAAGGGGACGAGCTCCGTCACGATCGGGTTTTCATAAACCTTCTGGTCAGTGAATTCGTTCCTGACCAATTCCGCCGTGTTCCTTTGTTGCTCGTCCGCATAAAGTATTATGGATCGATATTGCGTCCCCACGTCGCTTCCTTGGCGATTAAGCGTGGTCGGATCGTGGACGGAAAAGAAAACGTGCAGGATATCCTCATAGGAAATCTCCTGCGGATCGAATCCGATTTTGATGACTTCGGCGTGGCCGGTCTCCCCGGCGGAAACTTCTTCATAGGTCGGGTTTTCTCCGCCAGTCGGCGGATGCCCGCCGGCGTAACCCGAAACCACGGATTCCACCCCCCTGACATGCAAATACACCGCTTCCAAGCACCAGAAGCATCCTCCTCCGAGAACCGCGGTTTCCAATTTTTTATTTTCCTTTTTCATTTGGATTGAATTTTAAAGAGACTGAATTTATACAATACCTCTTGTTGGTAGGAGGAGGTCCGTCGTCGAAGACGTGTCCCAAATGCGATTCGCAACGCGCGCAGACGACTTCCGTGCGGAACACCCCGAAAGAATAATCCGGACGCTCTTCGACATGTTCGGGATCGATCGGGGCGAAATAACTGGGCCAACCCGTGCCGGATTCGAATTTCTCCCCGCTTTCAAAAAGCGTCAAATCGCACGCCGCGCAACGGTAGACGCCTTCGCCATGACCCTTCCAAGCGCACGAATGCGCCGGCTCGGTACCTTTTTCCCTCATCACCTCATATTGTTCGGCAGTTAGAATCCTTTTCCATTCCTGTTCGCTTTTTTTTATTTTCTCAATCATAAATTTAAAATCGTTTAAAAATATAAGACCGTCTTCCTTCCTTTTTATAATACATGCCCTGCGGTCCGTTCTTACAAAAAACCTTGCAAATTCCGGGAAATATTAGAAAAAGACGGCTGTATTATTACATGTTAAGAAACTTTGCGGGCTGTCTGCGGAAAATAAAAAATCCGCAGGAAACCGGTTAACAACAAACATATGTATAAGATAATGATCATAGGGAGCGGATTCGTCGGGCAAGCCACGGGAAAATCATTCGCCAAACTAGGCCACGGAGTCACATTCTGCGACACCGACTCCGAAAAACTGAACGATTTGAAAAAGGAAGGTTTTGAAATATCCTCCCCGGAAAACATCGGGCGCGCGCAAGCCGACATTTTTTTCCTGACCGTATCGACACCCACGGTGAACAAAAAAATAAAAATGGATTTCATTTTGGCGGCCGTGAAAAACCTCGCCCAGAAGGCGCTCAGGGTCGCCAAGAACCGTCCTTTGGTGGTGGTGAAAAGTACGGTTCCCCCGGGAACCACTGAAAACGTCATAGCCCCCCTGCTGGAGAAATATTCAGGAAAAAAATCCGGCAAGGATTTCTTCGCGGCCATGAACCCCGAATATCTCCGCGAAAGGGTGGCCTTGGAAGATTTCGAAAATCCGAGACTGGTGCTCATAGGCGCCAACGAGGAACGAGCCAGGAAAATACTAAGCGACCTTTATGCCCCATACGAAGACAAATGCCCGATTGCATTTTTGTCCCCGACCGGAGCGGAAATGCAAAAATACACGCATAACCTCTGGAATGCGGCCAAAATATCCTATTTCAACGAGATGCGCGCGGTCGCCAAGAAAATGGAACTGGATGCCGACAAAATATTCGAACTGACCATGAAGAGTGCGGAGGCTTCCTGGAATTCTGCTTATGGAACCAAGGATTTCGGACCTTTCGGCGGCAGTTGCCTCCCCAAGGACACTTCGGCCTTCCTGAAATGGTCGAAAGAGCAGTTGGACATGGACTTGCCTCTTCTCAGATCGGTTATTTCGGTCAATGACGCGTTGGTTGAAAAGATAACTACGGAAAAGGAACGCGAGAAAATCGTCGAGATCAAAACACTTTCTCCCATATTCTACCTGGAACCAAAAAAGATCGGAGTGGAAAGGAATGGTTTCGAAAGGGAATGACGGACGGAGCGATACGTCCCGCATATCCTGCAAGCAGGGATGGGAATTTTTCCTAAATTAAAAAACAAAAAATATGCTACTCGACATATTCGACCAAATACGTGAATACGCTTTCCTCTATGCCCCTCTGGGAATCATAGGCGTTTGGCGTTGGAGCGTCTGGCTCATTCACTTCCGACGAAGGAAGCGCTTACACGTATTCCGTGATAACCCCGGTGTATAATGAAAACCCGGAAGTGTTCAGGGTGGCCCTGGATTCCTGGAAAAGCAATGGGCCTGACGAAATTATCGCCGTGATGGACGCGAGCGACAAGGCATGTATAGAAGTTTTCCAGGAATTCTCGAGAGGTTTTTCCGGAGCGCGTCTCATAGTTACGGACATACCCGGCAAAAGACCCGCGCTCGTCCAAGGCATAATGGAGGCTACCAGCGATGTGGTGGCGCTGGTCGACAGCGATACCGTTTGGGACAAAGATGTTTCCAAAAACGCGCTCGCTCCTTTCGCTAACGGAAGGATAGGCGGAGTAGGAACCAGGCAGGCCGTCCTTGAACCCAAAACGTTGGCCGAACGCCTTTTCGCTATCAGGCTGAATCTGCGTTATCTGCATGAATTCCCCTTTCTGATGACGACCGGAAACGTCACCACTTGCCTTTCCGGAAGGACCGCGTTTTACAGAAGAAGGGCTGTCCTTCCCCTGCTTGAAGACCTGCTCACCGAGAAATTCTGGGGCAAGCCCTGCATCAGCGGAGACGACAAGCGCCTCACTTCCCTACTCCAGGCGGCCGGCTGGCATACGCAGTTCCAACAAAGCGCCGTCGTCTGGACTCCGGGAATGCCCAAGCTTGGAAAATTCTTCCTACAGAACCTGCGTTGGGCCAGGAACAGTTGGCGGACTGACCTGCGGGTAATTTTCAGTTTTTGGCCATGGAGAAGGGAGCCCGTTTTCGCCTATCATCTTATTGACCGGACAGTGCAACCTTTCACCTTGCTGCTCGGTCCTATCTTCTTGGTGATCTCGCTCACTCTCGGCCATTGGGGAGTCGCGGCGGTCATCTTCGCCTGGTGGATGATAAGCAGAACCATCAAACTGTACCCGCACCTCAAATCCAATCCTCGTGATCTCACGATAGTGCCTTTTTTCACCTTCGCGCAATACTACCTGGCCATTTTGAAAATATACGCGCTTTTCACGATGAATTTCCAAGGCTGGATAACCCGCTGGGATTCGGACCGCCTCAAAAAATGGACCTACTTGCAGCTTCTGCCTTCGCGCCTGGCGACCTTTTCGCTCATAGGGTTCATGGCCTTCACCGTGGCCCAGCGCCAATATACCGTCGCCGACGAGCAGGCCATCCGGATCGAGGCGAACACCCCGGCCTATACGGAAGATTTTTCCGATTTCAATTTGGCCGAGCAAAGCGATGATTTTTGGGTAAAAAGGGAGGCGGCCACGACAGCCGCCTACATAACAAGAACTACCGACACGCCGTTTCTGGTCCAAAAGAGATTCAACCTCTCGACCCAGGCTGCCGCCCGGTCAATTCCGCAATATCCGTCCAACCTGCTCCTGGGAGCCGGAAGGAAGATATCCATTCCGGTGGAAGAATTGAAAAACGCCCTTTCCGTCGCACCGGTCCAACTGGTCGGTAAGCCCTTCGTCTCATATAATTCCGCCACCAATACGATCACGCTCAAAGGAAGGGGCTCCGTCATGACGATCCCATTCATCCATAGGATCCTCAGCGGGGCCGGCTTCACCAATCCCCTGCAAGAAACTTCCCCAGGAGAATGGATGCTGCGCAGCAACCTCTACGCGGGCGACGGCGTCACTCTCATCATCGACGGACAAGAAGTCCGCTCCCTCAGGATGAAAAGCGACGAAGACGGCTTCGTTTTCCTGCAGACCTACAATGCCAGTCTGCTGATCAAAAACACCAAGATAACCTCCTGGAACGAGAAGCTCGGCGCTCCTGACCTGGATTATAAAGACGGGCGGGCATATGTGTTGGCGAAAAGGAGCGGACGCATGGACGTCCTAAACTCTGACATAGGATATCTGGGCTACGCGCGCTTCACCAAGATCAACGAACGCGTCGTCAACGGCGGAGGAATATACGGCCTTTCCTGGAAGATAAACAACAACACTTTCGAAAGCGACCTACTCACCGGCTCGGCCATCGGCAACAAAATCCATGACAACTATTTCGGAATGTATACCTACGGCGCCACGGGCATGGAAATCCGCAACAACGAGGTCTTCGACAACGTCCAGTACGGCATCGACCCGCACGACGATTCTAACAACCTGCTCATCGAGAACAATTTCGTGCATGACAACGGCAACCACGGTATCATCGTTTCCAAAAGGGTCGTCTACAGCACAATCCGCAACAACGTCTCCACCAACAACGCCCTGCACGGCCTGATGCTCGACCGCCAATCCAACTACAACCTCGTCGAAAACAACGTGGTCTCAGGCAACAACAACGGCATTGCCATTTATGATTCTCACTCCAACCTCATCAGGGGTAACGATTTCATCCAGAACCGCTTCGGCATAAGGGCCAACATGAATTCCTCCAAAAACATGTTGCAGAACAATTCCATCCGCAACAATGAGAGGGGCGTCTTCATCTATGGAGGAGCCGAGGGTAATATCCTGGCCAGCAACGTCATAAAGGAAAACAGCCAGGGCATATATTTCAAGCAGGCTGCCGGAAACGTGGTCCTGGACACCTTGAGCTGGAGGGATAACGGAAAAAATATCGATTTCGACGACTCTTCCACCAAGGCCAACTTCGTTAGACAACCGGAAAACCCTTGGTGGGTCATCGAACGGAAATAAAAACGAATCTCATCTCTCCCTTTTCGCTTACGATATTCCCGCCGTTCGCGACTAAGACAAGTTGATCCGCGAAAACAAACAAAATGAAAAACAAGACCATGATCATCGTTTCAGCGTTGTTCCTTTCCCTGTCCGGGCTTCTTTTGTATGGCTATCTTTCGGACGGAGCGCCCTTCCCCATCACGGACGACCGGCAAAGCACGTATGAGGGATCTCCGGAAAAAGAAGACGTCGGACCGGGAATAAGGGACGAGTTTTACATAAGTCCCTTGGGAAGCGATGAAAACGACGGGTTATCCTGGAAAAGTCCCTTTCTGAGTATCCAGAAGGCCATCTATCTGGCCGGCCCGGGCAGCGCGATCCATCTTGCGGACGGAACCTACATGCAAAATATCGTTTCCAAAAGGGATGGCACGGCGAAAAATCCCATACGGATCACCGGCTCCCCCTCCTCGATTGTGCAAGGCGGGAAAATTTCCCGCGTCATCGAAATAAACCACAGTTTCATCACATTGGAAAATTTCACCGTGGACGGTCTCGTTGGGAGCCCTGATGAAAAATCCGGTTTCCGCGACAAATTGATTTACGTCCAAGGAAAAGGAGATGGGAAAGGGGTGACCGGGCTGAAGGTTTTGAAAATGAGCCTCAAAAACGCCGGGGGTGAATGCGTGCGTCTGAGGTATTTCGCCCAAAAAAACGAAATAGCGGACAACACCATAACAGGCTGCGGAGCCTATGACTTTCTTCTCGACGGTAAAGGCAAAAACGGCGAGGGCATATATATCGGAACCGCTCCGGAGCAGACCGACGACGGCAAGAATCCAACCGACGAACGCGACCACTCGAACGGCAATTGGGTGCATGGCAACACCATCGACACGCAAGGAAACGAATGCGTGGACGTCAAAGAAGGTTCTTCGGGAAACCTGGTTGAAAATAACGTTTGCACCGGGCAAAAAGACAGCGAATCCGGAGGATTGGATTCGAGGGGTAACGGGAATATTTTCCGCAATAACCTAGTATATGGCAACGCCGGGGCCGGCATCAGGCTCGGCGGAGACGAAGATGACGACGGGAAGAACAACGACGTCTATCTCAACACGATCCGCGATAACGAGGGGGTCGGCATAAAAGTCCAACGCTATCCCCAAGGAAAAATTTGCGGAAACGTTTTGAGCGGAAACGACGGAGGCGAAATCACCGAGGAATACGCGGAAGACATAGCCAATGAGGCATGTGATTGATTTTCGAATAAAAAACAAACCCCGTCCTTTCGGGGTTTTTTTGGTTTTTAGAATTTATCGAACCTTATACTATTTTTTCTTCTATTCCAGAAAGTTTCTCTATGACCGTTTTCATTTCCTTTTCCACGCTTTTTATCTTCTCGAGTTCCGTCTCGACTTCCTCTTCCGTCTTTTCCGCTATCTTCTTTTCCTTGCGGATGCCGGAAATGATGACTTCGTTCCCGATGAAACTGGGAACCAATATTCCCGTGATGAGGAGCATCGCTCCCCCGGCGATGACGGAAGAAGCCCCGTCCCACCAAGGAAGACTGTCGACGCCGATCGCGGAAACATTAGAAGATTTTTTCAATATTTCCGCCACGACGAAATCGTTGAGATGCCAAACCCCCCTCCAAAAAATTATCACCCCGGTCCCGCCGATGAAAGCGTAGAGGATCGGCTGTCGGCTGAGACGGTGCCTCACTTTATCCTCAAGTTTATCGAAATAATTCACTATCCTTTTAAGCATGTTTTTTGTACTTATTTTTAAAGCCTCTGAAAACGAAAAAACGGGTATCACCCGTCTTTTTGCGGCTTCCGCCAGCTGGCGGATCAAGCCCCATATATTCCATTATAGCATATTTTTAATCTTTTGTCCACAAATCCCTCCTCTCGTCGGTTATTTTTTCAGCATCACCAAAAGCATCTTGAATCTGTTTTGTGCCATGAGCGAATGCGGCTCGTTGGCCGGCATGATTATCATCTCCCCCGCCTCCAAAACGTGCGTCTTTCCGGAGATGGTTATTTCGCCCTCCCCGTCCAAAACATTGACTAAGACGTCGAACGGAGCGGTGTGTTCGCTGAGCCCTTGCCCCTTATCGAAAGCGAACAGCGTGACGGAGCCAGCTTCGGTTTTCAAAACCTCTTTACTCACCACCGATCCGTCTTGGTATGAAATATCGTCCCTCAACATCGCTTTGTCCATAAAATTTTCCTATTTAAAAAATTAATCATGACCCATATCATTGTACTACAATCCTCCGTCGCTTTTAAATTACCCTCTTGGACCGGTGATTATCTTCTTCCACGGTCCGTCCGGCACGTCTTTTTCTTCCACGAACTGCCAATCGACGATATCGACCCCTTCCAAGCCCAGATAATCCCTGACCGCCGGGGAAACATCCAGCCCGGCTTTTTTACCTTCGGTGTTTCTAGGGGATGCCGACCCGAAAACATACCCGGCATCGTCCTCCTCGAACGGACCGACGTCTTCCCATTGCGCGAAAGCGGTTTTTTCGTTTTTGACTATGCGTATCCAACGATTCTTAAGCACCGATTCGTTTTCCGGGACCCTCGCTCCCTCGGCCCATTCGGCGAGCTCAAATACTTCCACCTTCCGCCTCCCTTCGTCGTCAAAATCGTTATACGGCAGGGCGAAATAAAAAGAATTCTCATCCGGAGTGAAAGCGTCCGGCAAAAGCCCCTCCCTATCCTCGGGATCGTCCGTTCCCCCGAAACTGCCGACCCAATCGCTATCCCAGGCACTGGCCGAATTATGTATGAAACCGTTATTCTCGTCAGCCTCTTCCCCGACCCAGAATACGGTGGCGGTTATTTTCGCATGTATGGGATATGCGTAGCTTTCCCAAAACCCGGACCCGGGAACCCTGACCGGGTTTTTTTCGGCATCATAAAAAAAGCCGTTGATCTCTTCCCTGAGAGCCAGGTCTGCCGCGTCCTCCTTCTTGCTTCGAAACGATAAGAAAGCGATCGCGGCGGCGGCCACAATAACGATGATGATTATCGTTGCTTTTTTCATACCGTATTTCCTTAATTCATAATCCGCCCTGTTAATACCTGTCAGAACAAGGATTTATCGCAAACAAAAAAACCCTCCGAAGAGGGTCTTTTGTAACTCCCAAAAATTAAGAAATTTTTGAAACGTTGATTGCGTTAGGTCCTTTTGGGCTTTCGCTTACTTCGAACTCAACTTTGTCTCCTTCGCGAAGGTCGTTGTATTCAGTTCCCTGAAGTTCCTTTGCGTGGAAGAAAAGGTCTTTGTCAGATCCTTCCTGGGCGATGAAGCCGAATCCGCGATCTGTAAGCCTTTTGATTGTTCCTGTAGCCATTTCGTTTGAATTGCTATTGTCTGATTAAGTGCATGTGTGGGTTTGTGCAAAGAGTTTTAGTTCGACTAGGCTGCTTTTGCGTGCCGACTGATGCACATCTATATTAGCATTTATCGGGTTTTTTGTCAATAGCGTCCTATCTTTCCAAATCCAGCACCTCATCTATGCGGACTTGGGAGACGAATTCGGCGACGTGGCTGACCAGCACCATCGCACCCTTATATTCGCTCAGCGCCTCGGCGATTATCGGAAGATGGCGGAAGTTGATGTGGTTAGTCGGCTCGTCCAGAATCAAAAGTCCCGGTTCCTGCAGCACTAAGCGCGCGAATGCGACCAATCCCTTCTGTCCTTCGGAAAGCGTTCCGATTTTCGCATAAACGGTTTCCTTGGTGAGCAAAAACCCCGCGGCGACCGCGCGGAGCCTTTCTTCATCTTTTTCCCGCATCACCTGAGAAAGGGATTCGAATACCGTGTCCTCGAAATTCAAAGTGGAAAAATCCTGGCGGTAATATCCGACTCGCACACCTTCCGCGATCTTCGCCCCTTCTGCACTTCCCGAAGCCAATGATTCCAAAAGGGTGCTTTTTCCGATGCCGTTCGGACCGGAAAGCAACAGGTGTTGATTTTTTCGCAGAGATACGTTCGCTTTCTTTTCCATCGGATAATGGTTTTGCATCACACACACCGAAGTTATTCCCAGAATTTCTCCGGAAAGCTCCTCCTGATGCGGGATAGTGAAGTTCCTGATCGCCTTGTCTTCTTTGCGCACGTCAACTTTCGCTTCCTCCATCGCCTGCGCCTTCTCGCGCATTTTTTTGGCTACCAATCTCATCCCTCCTCCTTTGTTGGCAAAAAAGTTCGCCTTTTCCTTGTTGGCACGGATCTCTTTTTCATATTGCGCGTTCTTCATTTCCTCCTTTTCTATCTGCGCCGCGATTTCCGCCACCACCACGTAATAATCCCCGATATACTGCTCTGTTTTCTTTGTAAAGACGTCCAGATACAAAACTCCGTCCGTGAAAGCGTTGAGGAAATCCGCGTCATGGGAAATCACGATGCAAGTTTTGTCATAGCCCATCAGAAACGCAGTCAGATGTTCGATGCCAGCCTTGTCCAGATTGTTCGTCGGCTCGTCCAAAATCAGAAGGTCTGGATCCTGGATCAGCGCCGAAGCCAAAAGGAGCCTTGCCTGTTGTCCGCCGGAGAAAGATTTCATTTTTCTTTCAGGCGTCGCGATCAGATTCACCACTTCCAAAACGTTCTTGATGCGCTTGTCGATGTCATATATCTTTTCGGAAAAACATTTCTGAAAAAATTCGCGCACCGTAAGCTCCATGTCCTCGCGCGGGATCACCTGCTTGGCGTAGGCCACGGAAAGTTTCGGATCCACGTATATGGAGCCTTCCTCTGGCTTGAGCTCCCCGGTAATGAGCTTGAAAATCGTGCTTTTGCCCGCCCCGTTCTGCCCCATCAAAGTGATCTTGGTCCCTTGGCGCAGAGAAAAAGAAGCCTCGTCCAAAATGGGCTTTTCCCTGCCATATTCGAAGGTTACTTCGCTGAATCTTACCGCTACGTCGTTTTTTGCCATATTTTAGAACTTTATTCCCTAGGACTTACGCGTTTGATCGCGGCAAGAATGAGTGTTTGCGCTTCCGGCTCCACCAGTTGGCGGACGGCGGAGCGCATAGAGGCTCGTTTGAGCAAGAGCGAACGTGTAAGTCCTATTTTTATATTTTTTCACACTGAGCTCCCATCATAACCCATATCGGAGGATTTGAAAAGACCCGGACGCTCCCGACAAAAAATCGCCCGGGGGCGATGAATTGCTTGAATTTTATTCAGCACCGGACCGTTCCTACGCTCTCTCTCAGAAGACCGACCTGGAAGCCATGAAACCCAAGGACACCAAGGTGGTGACAAGGCCGCCCGCGGCCAGTATTCCCAAGAAAATGACCCCGATCGCCCTCCAAAAAGGTACTCCCAGTATGTAAGCCGCCACGGCTCCGCTCCAGGCTCCGGTCATTGGCAACGGCACGGCTACGAAAACGAACAAGGCCACCTCCATCCATTTCTTCTCATGGAAATGATCCATATGCTTCCTTTGTGAACGCTCCAGAACCCAAACCATGAAACGGTTGAAGTGGTATGATTTGTGCATCAGATATTCGGAAAATCTCTGCAAGAAAAAAAGGAAAGGTACGATCAAAAAGATGTTGCCCAAAACCGCGATAAAATAGGCCTTGAGCGGGGAAAAATGGAAAACTCCCATCGCCAAAGGTATCGCCCCCCTAAGCTCCAATATGGGCGCCGCCGCCGTTAAAAAAGTTATTATTTCCTGGTTCATTTGTTGTCTTGTTTTATGTTTTTATTTCAATGACTTCGATAAGTCTACGCTAAAAACGATTTTTTATCAACCCCTGGCGCTACTCCAAAAGCTTGGAATATTTATTTTTAGCTTCATTGAAAGAGGACATTTTGCTTTCATCCAGGGGCGCCCCCTTCGGAAGATCCAGCTTCAGCGGATTGATCGGGGCTCCGTCCAATTTCATACCGAAATCGAGATGCGGTCCGGTCGACCACCCCGTCGATCCGACATAACCGACGACCTCGCCCTGCGAAACCCTCTTGCCAGCCACCATCCCCTTGGCGAAAGCGCTGAGGTGCCCGTAGTGCGTCGTGTAACCGTTGTCATGGCTGATGCGCACTATGTTCCCCCAACCCGTCTCAAATCTCGCGCTCGTCACCGTTCCGCGAGCTGTCGAGACGACCGGGGTTCCCGTCGGGGCGGCGTAATCGATCTGGTAATGGGCGGTTACGGTTTTCGTGATCGGATGCATGCGGGCTCCGGTGTATCCCGAAGTGATCCTGCTGAAACTCAAGGGGGCCTTCAAAAACTGCCTTTCCAAAACGCGACCCTCCTCGTCATAATATCCGCCGCTTCCATCGTTATCGAAATAATAGGCGTAATGCGATTTTCCGTCGTTTATGAATCTGGCCGCCAA
>LCPX01000012.1 GCA_001003855.1 Candidatus Moranbacteria bacterium GW2011_GWE1_49_15
GTTTTCGTGGAAGGCAATCCCATGACGGACGAGAATGAAAAAACCCTTTTGGAAGTGAGGAGGCGAAGCAAGCTCTTGGTGGCCTTGGGGAACTGCGCCGCGATGGGCGGGGTTCCGGAAATCAAGAACTACCATGAGGGAAAAAGCACCATCAAACATGTCTACAAATACATCCAGGGAATCGACAATAAGGAGGTGAAGGAAATCGACAATTTCGTTAAAGTGGATTTCGTTTTCCCAGGATGCCCGATAACCGCGGAGGAGTTTTTGAATTACGCGCCGCTCCTTTTGGCGGGAAAGATCCCGAACATTCCCGACAACCCGGTTTGCGTGGAATGCAAGAAAAAAGGGAACAGATGTCTGCTGCTCGACAAGAAACCGTGTTTCGGGCCGATGATTCTGGGCGGTTGCGACGCGGTATGTCCGAGCGCGCGGATGGGTTGCCAGGGATGCAGGGGGCTTCGTCCGACCGGGAACGTAAAAGCGATGCGCATGGCGCTCAAGCAGTTCATGACTGACGAGGAATTCGAAAACGTCACGGAGATATACGGTTTGAGGGATGACATAGAAGATAGGGAAAGGCAGGATAAGAAATAGTAAAATAATATGGCGAAATTGGTCAGAGACAAGATACCTGAAATCATCGAGGGGAACGGAGAAATTCCGGTTGTCAGGATTGCCAATAATGAGGAATATGGCAAGAAGCTGAAAGAGAAGCTCGTGGAGGAAGTGCAGGAGTACTTCGAAAGCGAAAGCTTCGAGGAATTGGCTGATATTCTCGAAGTGGTCCATGCCCTTTGCGATTATAAGGATATCCCCAGGGAAAAACTGGAAAGCATAAGGGCGGAAAAGGCGGAAAAAAGAGGCGCTTTTAAGAATAAGATAATATTGATAGAAACAAAAAAACAGTATGCTTCTTAAGATCAATCATGTCGCGAAAATAGAAGGACACACGGGATTCATGGCCAGCGTGCTCAAAGGGCAGGTCAAGGAGGCCCGTTTCGAGGTTCAGGAAGGGATCCGGCTTATCGAGGGGATTCTGGTCGGCAGGCACTACAAGGACATGCCGGTGGTGGCGCAAAGGATCTGCGGGATCTGTCCGGTAGTGCACAATCTCACTTCGATAAAATCGATCGAAAACGCCTTGGGCGTGAAGGTCAGCGAGGAAACCGTGATGCTCAGGAAAGTCATGGAACATGCGCAGTTCATCCATTCCCACGCTTTGCATCTGTTCTTCCTTTCGCTGGCTGATTTTTTGGACATAGAAAACGACATCAAGCTGGTCAAGGAGTATCCTGATGAAACGAAGATGGCGCTGCGGATCCGCGACTTCGGAATGGCGATGGTGAAGGTCATCGGCGGCAGGGTCGTCCATCCGCTGACCAACGAAGTCGGGGGATTCAAGAAGGTTCCGACGATTGAGGAGATCCAGTCTCTGATCAAGCAGGGGGAAGACGTCATGAAGGACGTGTTGGCTTTGGGAGAATTTTTCAAGAAAATAAAACTTCCAGAATTTTCCAGAAAAACAGAATATGTCTGCCTTCAGGCCAAAGGGGAGTATGCGATCTATGACGGGGATTTGGTTTCAAACAAAGGGCTTCACATCCCGGTAGCCAAATTCGAAGAAAATTTCCATGAGCTTCACCGTCCTCGCGAAATCATAAAAAGGGTGGAAGTGGACGGACGCTCCAGTTATATGGTTGGAGCCATAGCGCGCGTCAACAACCAGCATCACAAGCTTTCATCTAAAGCGACGGAATATCTCCATGGCCTCGGGATAAAATTTCCGGACTTCAATCCTTTCCATAACGTGCTCTATCAGATGGTGGAAGTGATCCATTCGACGGAGGAATCAGTCAAGCTCCTCCGGAAGCTATCCCATCTTGATCTCCAAAGCGCCATCACCAAGCCTTATGAGGTGAAAGAGGGATCCGCGTCCGCCGCCGTGGAAGCTCCGCGCGGAACGCTCTATTATTACGTCGACATCGACCCGAAGGGGTATATCAAGAACGTGAACATCATCTCTCCGACGGCGCAGTTCTTGGCCCACCTTGAGGACGACATCTCCAAATTCATCGAGGAGCAAGTTCTGGAAATGCCGGAAAAAGACCGCGAGAAAAAGATGAGGGCGTTCATCAGGGCGTACGACCCGTGCATATCCTGCGCGGTACACTGATACATTGCTACATGGTCACACTGTTACATTGTTAAAAATGCAAATGCAGGATAAATATCTACAATTGAATGATATAGGCGCGTATAAGATTTCTTTTAATCTTTCTAATTATGTTTGGGATATTGTTGTCGGGTGGGATTATTTTTCAAAAGATACAGTAGGGAAACAATGGGCAAGGGCCATGGATTCTATTTCTGCGAATATTGCCGAGGGATTTGGTAGATATACAAAAAAAGACAAAATTAATTTTTACAGGTATAGTTTCGGTTCACTTAAAGAATCTCTTGATTGGACGCAAAAAGCAAAAATAAGAAAGCTTATAACTGATGAACAATATTCGTATGTAATGAAAGAACTTGATAAAATGCCCAGAGAACTGAATTATCTGATAAAATTTACAAATGAAAAATTAACAATGTAACTATGTAACAGTTTAACAATGTAATTTATGCATGATTTCTTGTTAGCCAAAGAGATAGTCGATGAAGTTTTGAAAATCGTTGAGGAGAAAAAGCTTTCTAAAGTTTCGAAAGTCAAAGTGGAACTGGGGCAGATCGCCTTGGCCCATGACGGCCATGACGAACACGTCGAGGACATTTCGATTGAAAATCTGATGTTCGGGATCGAGGGTGTTTCCAAGAATACGGTTTTGAAAAACACCGAATTCGATATCGAGAAAGTCGAAGGGGAGCATTGGAAAATAGTAAGTATGGAAGCGGAATAATTTCAATAAAAATTAACATAAACAGTATGACAAAAATCGCAATCAACGGATTCGGAAGGATCGGAAGGCCGTCGCTCAAAATCGCGTTCGAAAAGGAGAATCTTTCGGTGGTCGCCATCAATGACCTGACTGACATCGAGACGGTAGCCCATCTTCTCAAATATGATTCTTCGTATGGGGTTTACCAGAGGGACGTGAACGTGGACAAGGAAAACAGCGAGCTTATCATCGACGGGACCAGGATTAAGTATTTTTCCGAAAAGGATCCGAAAAACCTCCCTTGGGGAGAGCTCGGGGTGGACGTAGTTTTGGAATGTACCGGAGCGTTCCTCACGAAGGAAAAGGCGCAAGCGCATCTCGACGCGGGAGCGAAAAAAGTCCTGATGTCGGCTCCTCCGAAAGATGATACTCCGGTATACCTGCCCGGAGTCAACGTGCATGAATACCAAGGCGAAACCATCATTTCCAACGGATCATGCACCACGAACTGCTTGGCTCCGATGGTCAAGGTTTTGGACGGGCTTTGTGAAATCGAAAAAGGATTCATGACCACGACGCATTCCTATACTAATGACCAGAGAGTGTTGGACCTTCCGCATGACGACCTTCGAAGAGCCAGGGCTGCGGCGATCAATATCATTCCGACTTCCACCGGAGCGGCCAAGACGGTCGGGAAGGTGATCAAGCATCTCAAGGGCAAGATCGACGGGATAGCGCTCCGCGTGCCGACCCCGGTGGTTTCCATCGTGGATTTCGTCTGCACGGTGAAAAATCCGAAATCGGCCGAAGAAATCAACGAGGCTTTCCGTGAAGCCGCCAAAGGGGAACTTTTGGGAATCATGGAGGCGACCGACAAGGAATTGGTGTCGATGGACTACAAGATGAATCCGAGTAGCGCGATCGTCGACCTTCCGCTCACGATGAGCCAGGAGAACATGGTGAAGGTCGTGGGGTGGTACGACAATGAATGGGGCTATTCGAACAGGTTCGTCGAGATGGCGGAAACGATAGGGAAGTAGGATTTGGCGCTAAATTTGGACACACAAAAAATGGCTTTAAATAGCCATTTTTTATTTATAGGGCGCTTGCCGTTGACATTTATTTTCATGGCTGTAAAATCAACTTTAGTGCAAAAGTGGCCGTTCTTTTTGATGCGGTTTGGAAGCGGAGACAATGAAATAGGATGCCTAGAGTCGCCTCGCGGGCAAACGTCGTCCTGGAAACGGCGCAGGGTAAGCGACTGCGAGTCGCTAGGCCCTCCCCAGCTTGATGTGGTTCCCGTTTCTTTCGTTTCCCAAGACCATTTCGGGGCGCCTTCAATCGAAGGCGCCCTCTTTCTTTTCCAAAGAAAAAAAAGGTGCTAAAATAGGCATGTATCGCAAAATATAAAACATATAGAAAAATGCATCGAATATGTGGAATTTTAATATTCCACGCTCCATGCCGCATATCCCATGTACTTAAAGAAAGTAGAAATTTCAGGATTCAAATCGTTCGCCAATAAGACCACACTGGAATTCAACCCGGCGCGGGAATTCTCCGTTTCGGAAGGCAACACCGGGATAACCGCCATCGTGGGACCGAACGGCAGTGGAAAGTCCAATGTTTCCGACGCGATCAAATGGGCAATCGGTGAGCAGTCTATGAAGACCCTCCGCGGGAAAAAATCGGAAGACGTCATTTTCGCAGGCTCTGGCACGAAAGCTAGGCTTTCCAGCGCGCAGGTCACTTTGTATTTCGACAACTCCGACAAGAGGATCTCTTTGGAATTTTCCGAAGTGGTGATAACCAGGAAACTATACCGTAGCGGCGAATCGGAATATCTCATCAACGGCAACCGGGTCAGGCTTTTGGATATCACGGATCTTTTGGCGAAAGCCGGTATCGGCAAGGACAGCTATTGTGTGATCAACCAGGGAATGTCGGACGCGGTGCTCCATGCAACTCCGGTGGAAAGAAGGGGCGTTTTGGAGGACGCGGCCGGGGTCAAGCAATACCAGATCAAGAAGGACAGGGCCCTTAGAAAACTCGACAGCACCAAGGAGAACATGGAGCGGGTGACCGGGCTTATCCGGGAAATCGAACCGCACCTCCGGATGCTCAAAAGGCAAGCGGAAAAAGCCCAGCAGGGAAAGGAAATCGCCGGTTCCCTTAAGGAAAAACAGACGAGTCTCTTTTCCTATCTTTGGCACATGTTCCAAACCGAGCGCGAAAATTATTCAAGGGAGAAAAACGAGATCGGGGCGGACATGATGAATGCCCAGCGCGAAGTGGACAAATTAAGCGACGAACTTTCCGGCGAGGCCAAGGTCGTTGAAAACGAATCGGTCCAGGACGGGCTCGAGAAAGAGCGGAACCAGGCAAGGCAGAAACTCAATGAGATCGAGAGGGAAATAATCGTCACGGAAGGACGCCTCGTGATCGAGAAGGAAAGATTGGCCAGCCAGAAGGTGTATGAAATCATTCCGGTGGATTTGAAATATGTCCAAGGAAAACTCGAAAAAATCCGGGGAGACCAGGAAAGGCTCATCGGCATGGTTGAGAACGCGGAGAGCTTGGAGGAGCTCCAGGACATCAAGGAATTCGCCCGGGCGATCCAACAGGAACTGTTCGACCTTCACAATGAATCGGGAAAGGGCGAAGTGAAGATTCAAAAGGATAATTCCAAGGAGGTCAAGGAGATACAGGACAGGATAGATACTTTCATCGGCAAAAAAGAAGAACTCCGGAAGATCTTCGATGAAAACAAAAAATTGCTCCAGGAGCTGGAGGATAAGATAAGCGAGGAGATAGCCAGGAGCAGGAAATCCAGGGAGAGGTTTTTCGAGCTGGAAAGGGAGGTGCGAGGGAAGCAGGAAAAACTCAATTCACTCAAGGACAAGTTCAATGACGCCAAGATAAAACTGGCCAGGGTCGAGGTCCGCGAGGAAGATCTGACCAATGAAATCAGAAACGAATTGAAATGCGAGGTGTCCGACCTCAAGCATGACGGAGGGGAAGTGGACCGAGAGAAATTGGAAAGGGAAATATCCAGGCTCAAGATCCAAATGGAGCAGATCGGAGGGATCGACCCGATGATAGTGGAGGAATACCAGGAAACCAATACCAGGTTCGATTTCCTTACCGGTGAATTGGCGGATTTGGAAAAAGCCATGGATTCGCTCCGTGAGGTGATCAAGGAAATGGACCAGAAAATTTCCCAAGAATTCGCCCAGGCCTTCGAGCAGATAAACGCGGAATTCACCAAATATTTCAGGATAATCTTCGGCGGAGGGAACGCCCATCTGGTCAAACTCAAAGTGAGATCCGGCGGAAAGCGCAAAGCCAAAGATGAAATCGAAGGAGAAGTATCCGCTGAAGACGCGGTCGCGGAAGAGGACCAGGACGCGCGGGAGGAACTCGGAATAGACATCTTCGCCTGTCCTCCTGGAAAAAAGATCACTAATTTGTCCATGCTTTCCGGAGGGGAGAGGTCTTTGACTTCTTTGGCGCTCCTGTTCGCGATCATAGCCCACAATCCGCCGCCGTTCGCAATTTTGGATGAAGTGGAAGCCGCTTTGGACGAAGCCAACTCGCGGAGGTTCGGCAAGATATTGCAGGAACTCTCCAGTCACACCCAGTTCGTGGCGATCACCCATAACCGCGAGACGATGCGCCAAGCTTCACTCCTTTACGGAGTCACCATGGATGACGGGGTTTCCAAATTGCTCTCCGTCCATCTCGATCAGATCGGGCAGGGAGGGAAGATCGTTCAAAAATAAGGAAGTAATATATTTTTTAAAATAAAAAAATGGAAAACCAAATCGAATTTTCCGATTCTCCGGTCCAGGGAGGAGGACAATGGAGTCAGGAAAGCCACGTGCAGGGAAACGTTCCGCCTTCGGAGGGGAGTTTAGGCGGCGGGCAAAATCCGGGTCACGGGCCGGCCATGCATCTGTTCGTGTATCTAATTTACTTCATTTCACTGAGTTTTCTGACTTCGGGCATAGGCGCGATCCTGTTCCAGATGATAAACAAGTTCACGATCGAACCGTCCTTGGCCAATATTATAGGCGACAATTTCAGCCAGTTCGCGATCAAATACGGGATCGCAAGCGTGATAGTAGCCGCCCCGCTTTTCTTTTTTGTCGGACATTATCTCAATAAGTACCTCAAGGAAGGGGAGATCGACAGGGACTCCAAGATAAGGAAATTCCTCACGTATTTGGTGTTGTTCATAGCGGCAGTGATCGTCATCGGGGACCTCATCACCCTCATCTTCAACTTCTTGGACGGTGATTTGGTCGTCAGATTCACTCTGAAGGCTTTGGTGGTGCTCATTATAGCTGCCAGCGTGTTCGGATATTATTTTTGGGATATCAGGAGGGAGGATTTCGTCGCCTCCGACCATTTGAGAAAAATGATCGCAAGGGCGGTAGCCGGGGTGACCTTCTTGGTTTTCGTGGCGTCCTTTTTCGTCGTCGACAGTCCCATGGAAGCAAGGAATATGAAGATAGATAACAATACGGTCAGCAACCTGAATTCGATCCAGAATTCTGTAGAGAACTACTATAGGCAAAATGCGGTTTTGCCTAAAAACTTGGAGGAGCTCCAGAGTACCAATTTGTACACCCCTTATTTAAGGGAAGACGGCTCAAATATCACATATGAAAAAACCTCCGATTCGGCTTACAGGCTTTGCGGGGAGTTTAAGCGTTCCAATTTGGTCGACGGAGATAATTCTTCCTATTATGGCAAGGAGTGGAAGCACGGCGAAGGTAAGCAGTGTTTCACGAAAAACGTTTCCTCTATAAAAACTGACTCCGTTAATGATAAATTGAATATCAAGACGCCACCTTCCCAGATGCAGCCGCAGACCGGCTTTGATCCGGCAGTCATGATGGAGGAGTCCAGGGCGAGAGCCAACAGGGCCGCACTCAAATCCGTAATGAGTAGCGCCATGCCGATGGTCATCATCTGCCAGGATGATGGCGGAACGGTGGTTTCAGGTAGCGGAGGGGAGGATATGTGCAGCGGAGCGTCCGGGGAATTGGAGATGGCGTATGAGTGGCCGACGCTCAGTCAGTGCTCCTCAGTGAAATGGTTCGTCAAAAACGGGGATAATGAGAACTGGGACTATACCATGGAATGTTCCGGTCTTCCTGACTGTAATGGGCCCCTGAACGCCATCTGTAACCAGAGCGGATGCAAATTCAGCGGAACCTGCAGTTAGGCATTGACATATTTTCCCTATCTGATATAATTGCAAAAGCATCGAAAAACGCTTAAGAAAAGGCTCAAAAAAGCCATAATCAAGGAGGGTGGAAACAACCCGTAAATTTATCTGTAATAAAACCAAGACTTTATGTTGACTATAAGATTTGCCAGAGTCGGAAGAAGGAATAGGGCTCAATTCAGAATCATGCTTCAGGAAAGCACCGCCGCTCCGACCGGAAAACACATCGCCGTTCTCGGAAGTTATGACCCGCACCTCAAGACCGCAGTTCTCAAGGCTGATAAGATCAAGGAATGGATCGGAAAGGGCGCGCAAGCTTCCGCTTCCGTCCACAACCTGCTCGTGAGGGAGGGCGTTATCGAAGGAAAGAAGAAATCCATCAAGATGCCTAAGCCCGAGGTGAAGGAAGCTCCGGTTGAGGAAGTAAATCCGCCAGCTAGCGGAGAGGAGGCTCCGGCCGAAGAAGCGAAGGAGGAGAAGGCCGAATAATAATTTTGACAAAAGGTTTTTAAATAGATATCCGCAGAAGGCAGGTTTCCGTCGATAAGGCGGGGTAAATCCTCCGGAGGATATACGGAAGGCAATCCATGCTCTTCGTATTTTCTCTAGGTCGAATCTGCGGAAACGCAGATTTTTTGTTTATCAAATAACACTGCAAACAAATATGATTACGAAAGAGCAGAAAAAGCAAATAGTGAAGGACTTGGCGCAGAAAGCGAAAGAATCCAAATCCATCGTGTTTGTCGATTACAAGGGAATCCAGGTCAAGGATGTGACCGATCTCAAAAAGCAACTTCGTGAGGCTGGCGTCGAATACGTCGTTTCCAGAAAAACCTTGATCGATATCGCTCTCAAGGAAGCAGGAATAGAAACCAGCGTCAGGGGATTGGAGGGACAGATCGCCGTATCTTTCTCCAAGGAGGACGAGGTGGCTGCCGCGAAGATCATCGATAAGTTCGCGAAGACCAATGAGAACTTGAAGATGTTGGGAGGAGTCCTGGGAACCCAGGTTATGGATGAGAAAGAGGTCAAGGCTCTCGCCAAGATACCTTCGAAAGAAGAACTTCTGGCGAAATTGGTCGGAAGCCTCAAATCTCCGGTATCCGGATTCGTCAATGTCTTGGGTGGAAACCTCAGGGGATTGGTGCACGCGCTTAATGCCATCAAAGAGCAAAAAGCATAAGTTAGTTTCCAATAAATCAGTTAATAAATTTTGTTTAATAATTCGGTTTTTAGATTATAACCAAAAAGCTATAATCTGAGAATCATAAGTTAAAATTATGACAGAGGAAAAAAAGGAAGTAGTTGTTCCTGAGAAATTCGAGAAGCTCGTTGCTGAAATCGAGAAAATGAGCGTTTTGGATCTTTCAGAATTGGTGAAGGTTCTTGAGGAGAAGTTTGGAGTTAGCGCTGCCGCTCCTATGATGATGGGTGCTATGCCTGGAGCCGCTGCTGAAGCCGTAGAAGAGAAGACTGAGTTCGACGTAGAACTTGCTGCCGCCGGAGCGCAGAAGATCAATGTCATCAAGGCTGTTCGTGAAATCACCGGTCTTGGACTTAAGGAAGCCAAGGACCTCGTTGACGGAGCCCCTAAGGTGGTCAAAGAGAAGGTTTCCAAGGAGCAGGCTGAAGAAGCTAAGAAGAAATTGGAAGAGGCTGGAGCGACTGTTAACCTTAAATAGTTTTAACGGTTTTCGCAAACTTTTCAACGAAAAATCCCGGGATATGTTTCCCGGGATTTTTGTTTTTCCAAAACACCGGATGAGGATGGCGTTTTTTATCCCTTCTTCGGTTTCGTGTTGGGCCTGTGCATGATCTTTTTTTCGTCTTTGGATATGTGGATATGCTTCGTCGAGCGCGCTTGTTCCAACTCCTTCTTCATCATCTCGAGAAGTTGCAGGGGGTTTTCCCGCAAGTATTGGCCGTCATGCGTGCTTTTTACCATCGCCATGGATCCTTTGGATATCTTTTTGCTTATTCTGCTTTCCACGTAACCGGGGGCGAATACGTGTATTTCCCGTATGCTTTCCTTGTTGGAAACATCCTCCGTCATATCCCGCAGTTTTTTCGCGAATCTTTCCTTGAGATCCTCGATATAGCGTCCATGATGGGAGACGGCGGAAAAGCTCTGCATGCCCCCTTTTTTTCCTACAAAAGCCTGCTTCTCTTTGGCCTCCTCCCGAGGGTTGAGCGCAAAGGAATCATTTTCGGAAATCTCCCCGTTTTTGGCCACATAAAACTTCGCCTCGAATTCTCCGCTGACCAAAAAGAGAGTCGGGTAATCCTTGAACTGGGGCAGGTCTTTGGGGATTTTCATATTTTTTTATTTTTTAAGGTTTAGTCTTTTCGCTATTTATTACAACCTTGCTTCGTCATTAATTCGGGGTCCGATTGTAATAATCCATGTGCGAGGACCCAGTGGTCCGCATAATCCTATTAATTTCAAAACCATGGACATTTTATTCATAATCGGGCAGATCCTTTTCGGGGGATATTTCATCATGAGCGGTTCGAATCATTTCTTGAAGTTTAGGGGGATGTCGGATTATGCCAAATCGCAAGGAGTCCCTTTTCCCGAATTGGCGGTCTTTTTTTCCGGATCGTTGATTTTTCTGGGCGGATTGGGGATATTGCTGGGATCATACGTGAAACTCTCGGTGTTGTTTTTGGCGATGTTTCTTTTGCCGGTGACGCTGCAGATGCATAATTTCTGGGCGATATCCGATCCGGCGCAGAAGATGGCGCAGAAGGATAACTTCTTCAGGAACATGGCTTTTTTGGGCGCCGCATTGATGCTCTTGGCGATTCCCGCTTCCTCATGGGTGATTAATTTGTTTTAAGACAAAAAGAAAAACACGCCATTCCCCGGACGTGTTTTTTTGACGACCCTCGGTCTTCAGATAGAAAGGGAAGATGTGATGATTTTCAAAAACCAGGGTATGATGAAAACCAGGGCGAGCAGGGGAAGGATGACGGTCGCGACAGTGATTATGAGCGTCCAAAGGAAATACTTCCTGATTTTTTCGATGGAGCTATGGATGTCCGCGAGCTTCCGGTCCTGTTCCTGGATTTTTTGCAAGATTTCATTTTCCATGACTTTGGGGTATTTTAATTGTTTAAATTTATAGCACTGGGCGGAAGAGTCCCGTCAAAGCCGCTATCGCATAATCGGTAAGCTTTTTTTCATATTGCCCGGAAACGAATTCAGTCGAATCTTCCTTCCAATTATTATATATCTCCAAAATCTCGTCGACCAGGATTTTTTCCTTGAAAAATATTCCGGCTTCGGAGTTTAATTCGAACGACAGTAAATCCAGGTTTTGTGATCCGACCAGAGCTTCCTTCTCATCGATGACTAGGAGCTTGGCGTGGTTCATTTCCTTGGTAAGGAAGAAAAATATTCCCAGGGAATGGAGTTTTTCCATGTAATGGAGATTTATCCTGTCCGCCAAGGGGGAATCGGATTTTTCCGGAACCAGGACTTCCACACGGGCACCTCTTCTGACGGCGTCGTCCAAAAGGGAAATGAGCCAGCGAGGCGGGGCGAAATATGGCGTGACGACGAAGATGCTTTTTTCGGTCCCTGTTAGTTTCTTCTCATAGGCTCTGCGCAGGGTGTGGATGTTCCTGATGGGAAGGTGTTCAACCAGCCAGAATTTGAGCTTGTAGGAGATTTTTCTCTGCCTGAAATCCAGTATTTTTTCGTCTTTGCCGCCTGCCATTTCATAGGTATAGGCGAAGGATTTCAAAAGCCTCTTGGCGATTTTTCCTTGGAGGCGAATCTGGAGGTCATTCCAAAGCGCGAAGCGCTTGCCGATATTGACTCCTCCTATGAAAGCGATATTTTCGTCGACGATCAGGATCTTTCTGTGGATGCGCCTGATCCAATGGCTGAAAAAAATTATTTCGATCCCTGACTTTTCGATGTCGCGGGAAGTGTCATTTTTGAGGTTGCTGCTACCGAAAGCGTCCGCCACGACCACGACCCGCACTCCCTCGGCCGCTTTCTTTTTAAGTTTCCCCCAAAAATCATGCTTTTGGGCCATGTCGTTTTCGAAGATGTACATCTCGATGTAGACGGATTTTTCAGCCGCTTCGATCGCCTTGATCATCGCGTCCCAGGCCTTCGTGGATTTGGTGTAAAGTTTGGATCTCATGCTTCAAGTGTAGCATGGAAAAAAGAAAAAGCGCCACGGGGCGCTTCCTGCTGAAAGCCATCTTGCTTAGCTCCTGCCCGTTCGAATCCCTCTTAATAAGGAGGATGAGGGATTTCCGCGTCGTTTATTCGCCGTCGCTCATAATCTCCTTGTCCTCGGTGGCGCCAAATGCTCATCCGCATTTGTCGGCATTCGCTGCGATAATTTTCTGCTGAAAATTCTCTAGCTCATTGCCACCGGTTCGAATCCCTCACTAATTCCATAACAAAAAAACAAAAAACACCCCTCAGGGTACCTTTTGTTTTTTTGTTGGGGATGAGGGATTCGAACCCCCGAATGCCAGGACCAAAACCTGGTGCCTTACCGCTTGGCTAATCCCCAATAAAACAGCTTTCAGGTAAGATAGCTTTTAGTTTTCAGATTAAATTCTTAAAACTTAGAAGCTAGAAGCTGACACTTGATAGCTACTCCACGATTTTTCCTCCCAACATATTGGCCGCGTCGGAAAGCAGGGAGCTCGGTTTTTTCTCGGTTTGGACTTCCGCTTTCTGCCCGAAAGACGGGACGTTCGCGCTTCTTCTTTCCGGGATTTTGATGCCCGATTCTTCCTCTGTTAAAGCCTTTAATTTCACACGGGACCCTAAAAGATTACCAAAAACGGACTCGACTGTCAATCGGTTGGCGTTGTCGTTGAGCTTGTCCTTGTAGAAGCCGTACTTAGTGACGATGGTCAGATAACCGTTCTGGGCTTCGGCCGGCATGGAATGGGGAAGAAGAGCCGCCAGGGAATGGTTGGCCTGGATGATCTGCTTGCAGGCCTCACGCCAAACTTTCTGCACGTCGCCGAGATTGAAGGATTTTCCATTGTCGATAATAGCCGCGCTTTCTTTCAATGGCTCATTTTGTGTCGTCGTCTCAGTTGCCTGCAGAGGTTCGGTCGGAATCGGTTTTTCCGGAGTCTTTTCAAGCTCGGTTTTTCCGGCGACGGCCACTGGAGTAGTGCTTCTCGGTATGCCTGAAACCGGACCTTTGTTTTCAATTTTGGATGAAACTCCTTTAGCTATCTCGACTATGGCTATTTCGATAGGAAGTTGGGAGATGAAGGAAGTTTTTATTTTTCCGGAAATTTCCGAAAGGGTTCCGAGAATTTTGAGGATGTCGGAAGTCTGGGCTTTTTTGGCCAGGGCGGTGATTTTCTTGGCTTGTTCCGAGGTCATTTCGAACGAAAAAGTTTTAACCAAGGATTCGTCGACGGATACCAACAGGAGTTGCCTGAAATAGTTGAGAACAGACTTGTGGAAAACTTCCAAGTCGAAGCCGTCATTTGAAAGTTCGTCTATGAGCTTGAGCGCGCGTAGGGCGTCCTTTTCAAGAAGGGCCTCGGCGAATTCCTCAACGGATTGATATTTGGCCGTTCCCAGAATTTCCTCGACTTCTTTGGCGGTGATCTTTTTGTCCTCGAGCGAGATGACTTGTCCCAGGAGCGATTCCGCATCGCGCATGCCTCCTTCGGCTGAGATGGCGATGGCTTCGAGAGCCGCTTTTTCTATTTCGACGCCCTCCTTTTGGGCTATGACGGAAAGTTTTTTGATGATGTTTTCAAGCGAAATCCTGGTAAAGTCGAACCGTTGGCAGCGGGAGATGATAGTTTCCGGAACTTTGTGGATTTCGGTGGTCGCCAGAATGAAAATGGCATGTGCCGGAGGCTCCTCCAGCGTCTTTAGCAAGGCGTTGAAAGCTCCGGAAGAGAGCATGTGCACCTCGTCGATGATGTACACTTTGTAGGCGGCTTGCGAAGGTGGAAGCTTGATCGTTTCGCGAAGCTCGCGGATGTTGTCGACCCCGGTGTTGGAGGCGGCATCTATCTCGAACACGTCCAAGGATTTGCCTTCGGCGATGTTTTTGCAAACGTCGCACTCCAGGCAGGGTTGGGAACCTTTACGGTCGGTGCAGTTGACCGCTTTGGCGAAAAGCCTCGCCATGGAGGTTTTCCCCGTTCCTCTTGGCCCGGTGAAGAGGTATGCGTGGCCGACGCGATCGTGGGCTATGGCGTTGGACAGGGTTTGGACGATATGTCCTTGTCCGATCACGTCTGAAAAGTCCTGGGGGCGGTATTTTCTATATAAAGTGGTAGACATATGGGGAAAGTTGCAAGTTTATAAAGTTTATCAAGTTCATAAAGTTAAAATAGGCATAAATACCTATTTATAAATACATTATAACATTTGCGGGATTAAAAGAAAACTCCCCGGAAAAGGGAGTTTGTGGCGTGGTAAGTCGTGAGGGCGAACTATTTCTTGAAAACCCAGAATTTGTATCCTATGAAGTTCCAGACCATCGAGAACATGGTTCCGGAAACGTTTCCGATATTCGCCCATTGTTTTTCGTCGAATCCCGCCGGCGCTCCGATGACGTTCACTACGAGCGAGGCTATACCGACTTTGACTCCGAATCCTATGAGACTGACCACGAAGAACTGGACCATTTCAGTGGCTTTCTGTTCCTCTCCTTTGGCGCTGAAGGTCCAATATTTGTTCCAAAAAAAGCTTCCGATGTTGGCGATCACGAAACCGATACCCGCGAAAACCGAGAACCAGAAGCCCGCGGCGATGGTCGTCAGGGCTATGAGCAGGTTGACCACTCCCCAGTCAAGGAAGGTATTGAAGGCTCCGACAGCTCCGTATTTGGCGATTTGGAGGATGATCGGGATCTTTCTGGCGATTACGGCTGAAAACCAGAGCCCGAAATTGGCCAAGAGCGTGAAGAATAAGATCAGGAGCGCGACATTGGTGGCGTTTATCGGCAAAAAGGCGAGTTTGATGTTTTGTAATATCGGGATGGAGAAAAGCGCGAAAGATATGCCGATGAATGAAATGAGTGCGTAATCTCTTCTGCCGACGAGTGCTTGCTTGATATTTTCCATTTTTGGTAGTTTATTTTGATTTAAAATGATGGATTCTGCGCCTTTATCTCCTTTTCCAGATCCGCGATGTCGGATGTCCATTCGTCGACTACGGCGGAGGCGGAAGGTTTGTCTTGGGGTGTTTCGTCTTCTCTTGGAACTTCTTCCGGTTCCGGCGATTCCAGTTCCTTTTTCCAGGTTTCGATTTCCTTGTCGACGGCTTGGGCGGTCACGCTCCTTGGACCGGCGATGGCGCCCTTTTGGAGGACGTTTTCAATGGCCGCCCAGGAACTGTCGATTTCGCGTGGCGTCAGGATAGCTACTTCGTCTCCCGGCTGGGCCTTGAAATAGGTGATCGAGGCGAGAAGGACCTTATACGGTTTGCCTTCCGAGAAAATATAGTAATTTCCTTTTTCGTCCTGGCTCACTATCCCGATCATGTGCCTCCTTTCGATAGGTCCGATTTGCTTGTATACGAAAGAGCCATCGGGCGTGATGGTGAGTTTGAGCATGTCTCCCTCGACAAGTTTCGATTTCGAGGCGTAGTTGGCCGGGACGGGATATTGTTTGCCGTTGGTGCCGAGCATGATCTGCCCGTCGAAAGTCCCCTCGATGATTTCCCCGTCGCCGGCGTCGGCATCGATTTTCCTTTTCCTTCCGGTCTTCTTCTTTCCCTCAAGCTGAAGAAGCATCGCCTTCGCGCTTTGGATGGTCTTTTCCGCATTGAGGATCATGTCCCGAAGGGAATCTATCTTATGTGATTTGTCCGCATCGTTAAAGTCGTTGTGGTGCATAGTCATTTTTTTGTTTTTATGCTCGCGGCCCTCGAAAACGGCGGGTGTCCCCCTGAAGATCCGCGGATTTTTTATTTTTGTTTTCTTATCTAAAATATACAATATTTTTGTCAAGCAGGCAAATGCCAGCAGAGTCCAAATATAAGATATCCGGAAAATGTAGTAATTCTGAGAAGATGGTAATTTCAAGGCGTATGGAAAAGAAAACGACAATAAGGCACAGGTTTATCAATCCGGTCCTCATGTGGTTTCTGGTGGCTATCGGCGTTTTCCTGGCGTTTTTGTATGTTCCCGCGATGGACGTGTTTGAGAGGACTTTTCTGGGCTCGCTCGTGTTCGTGCTGACGATCTGTTACTGGGCATATTTTTTCATAGGATCCATCATCGTCAACAGAAAAGCGGCATTAAGTGTCGATTCGATAGACAGGCTCGTTACGGAGGGGGTGTATGGTATGGTCAGACATCCCATATATTCCGCGGACATATTCCTTTCCTGGGGGTTTCTTTTGGTGTTTCCTGATCTTAAAGTCCTGGTTTCGGTCATCTGGCTCACGCTCGTGCTGGCTTATTGGATGGTTCTGGAGGAAAACGCCTTGGAGGAGAAATTCGGCAGGGAATATCGGGAGTATGAAAAAAACGTTCCCATGGTGATCCCGGAATTTAAAAAGATAAAAAAATGAGAAATTATTCCAAAACAGGCGGCAGAAAAGGTCTTCCGGGGTATAGGACACCTTCGTCGTTCCGCGGCAAGGTCTTGGACGTGGTGAGGAAAATTCCCAAAGGCAAAACCCTTTCATATAAGGAAGTTGCCGGCAGGGCCGGAAATCCCAAGGCTTATAGGGCGGTGGGGAATATAATGAATAAGAATCGGGATCCCGGGGTACCGTGCCATCGCGTGATCCGTTCGGACGGAGGAATAGGCGGTTACGCTTTCGGTGAAAAGAAGAAAAGGGAAATTCTCAAAAAAGAAGGCGCGGATATATGAAAAGATATGAAATATTGCCCCATACCGCCGATGTCAGGCTCTTGGTCGAAGGGACCAGTTTGGAGGAGCTTTTTGAAGCGGTTCTGGAAGGCCTTGCGGAAATACTTTCTCCCGGGTCTTGCGAAAAAAATCGGAAAGAAAAGATGGACGTGGAAAGATATCTGTCTATTTTTTCGGACGACTTCACTCCGCTTTTGATCGATTTCCTATCTGAGGTGTTGACCTGCGGTTATCTCAACAAAGTTGTTTTTTGCAAAGTCGATTTTCTCGTGCTTGAAAAGAAAGTTCTGAAAGCGAAAATTCGGGGCATGCGGGCAAGTGAAATCACGGAAGACGTGAAGGCCGTTACATATCATGAGGCGGAGGTAGTGAAAAATAAAAGAGGAAATTTCGAGACGGTGGTGGTTTTCGATATATGAATAAGTCCATAAAGTTATGCGGATCGGAAAAGAAAATCTGATAAAGATAAACGAGTATCTCTGGGAAATACCCAGGTCTTTTCGAGGCGACATGCAAGCGCCCGCCAGGATATACGCCAGCGAAGAAATGTTGGACGAGATGCTCAAGGACAGGTCGCTTTGGCAATTGGTGAACGTGGCGACGATCGACGGTATAAAAAAGGAAGCCCTGGTCATGCCGGACGCGCACGAGGGTTACGGTTTTCCTATCGGAGGGGTCGCCGCGGTTTCCTATCCGGACGGGATGATTTCTCCGGGAGGCATCGGCTATGACATCAACTGTGGGGTGAGGCTCCTTATCTCGGAGCTATCCTATTCCGAAATAGAGCCTCATCTGGAGGATTTGCTCCAAAGACTGTATCGCGAGATCCCTTCCGGCGTGGGCAGGGGCGGTTCGGTGAAATTGAAAAGGAAAGACATTGATGACGTTTTGAACCGCGGAGTGGCTTGGGCGATTGAAAACGGTTACGCCGAAGAAAGCGATCCTGAACACATCGAATCCGGAGGCAGTCTGGACTCAGCCGATTCCGCCAAGGTTTCCGAGCATGCGAAAAAGCGCGGCTCCGACCAGCTCGGGACGATGGGCGCCGGGAACCACTTCGTGGAAGTCGGCAGGGTGGATGAGATTTTCGATGAGAAAATAGCCGGCATATTCGGTCTCAAAAAAAATCAAATAACGGTTTTAATCCACACGGGCTCGCGCGGGCTCGGACACCAAGTGGCGACGGATTATATCAAGCTCATGCAGAAAGCGATGCCCGGGTATGGGATTTCCGTTCCTGACCGGGAATTGGCCGGTGTGCCTTTTTCCTCCAAAGAGGGTCAGGATTATTTTACCGCTATGTCGGCCGCGGCCAACTTCGCTTGGACGAACCGCCAACTTATAAGCTGGGAAGTGAGAAAAGTTTGGAAAAGTTTTTTCGGAGAGAAGGGCGGACTCTCGCTGCTCTACGACGTCGCACACAATATCGCGAAAATAGAAGAATATGAAATAGGCGGAAAAAAAGAAAAATTC
>LCPX01000013.1 GCA_001003855.1 Candidatus Moranbacteria bacterium GW2011_GWE1_49_15
GGATATTGGTCGTATACGCGCTTTCCTATGGAGTCTCCATCCTGCCTTTGCTGGCGATCCTTTCCGGACTCTTCATCTTGCTGGTGTATGTCCTGAAGTTGGAAAGATATATCATCTTCATCCCTTCGAGCGTGATCCACGGATTCACTTTGGGGGTGGCGTTCATCATCGCCTTGGGCCAACTTAATTTCGCCCTGGGCATGGCCGGCCTCGCCCAGCACGAAAGGTTCATCGCCAATATCCAAGAAACCCTTTCAAACTTGGAAAAGGCCAACTTGGCCGCGGTCGTTTTGTTTTCGGCGTGCTTCTTTTTTCTTTTGGTGTGGCGCAGGTTTTCGGTGAAGATCCCGGGAGTCATCATCGTCGCTCCCTCGGGCATACTTTTGGGATATTTGTCGCAAGAAGGCCGTATAGCGGTCGACCTTCAGACCCTGTTTTCCAAATTCGGGAACATTTCCGGAAAATTGTGGGCGGTTCCCGATTTCAATTTCGTTTTCAACAAGGGGATTTTTATCGGAGCCATGACTATAGCTTTGGTGGCTATTTTGGAAACCCTGCTTTCCGCCAAGATCGCTGACGGCATGACCAGGACCAAGCACAACACCAGGAAAGAGGTCTTGGGCGTGGGCGCCGCGAACATAGCCTCCGGAATTTTCGGAGGCATTCCGGCGACGGCCGCTTTGGCCAGGACCGCCCTCAATATCAAGAGCGGGGCTGACCACAAGGTTTCCGCCGCCGTCAGCAGCGTTTTTATCGCCGTCATTTCACTGATACTTCTGCCGTTTTTCAAATACCTCCCTTTGGCGGCCGTGGCGGCCATCTTGGTTTTCACCGCGGTGCAAATGGTGGAGAAAAAGCATTTCCTGCATCTTTACAAGCATGACAAATCCGCATTGTTCCTGTCCCTGTTGGTCGCCGTCGTGACCGTCGTCGAAGACCCGATCGTCGGAATCCTGGTCGGAGCCACTATCGCCCTGTTGGTTTTCGCCAACAACATGTCGCGGGCCGAGACGGAAATAACCTTGAACAAGGACAAGCAGCTGATAAAGAGGATTAACTCGGCCCAGCTCCTGCACACCCGAAACCACGGGGACGTTCTGGTGTATAGGTTCGCGGGACAGCTTACCTATGTGAACGCCCAATCGCACATAAACAACATCTCCCTCATAAACGGGGAGACGAAGATAGTCATTTTGAGTTTCCGCAACCTCTTTTTCATGGATGTGGACGGCATGGGTTCCATACAGGAGATGGTTTCCATTTTGGAGGGCAAGGGAAAGCGCGTGATGCTCAGCGCCGTCAACGGTTTGGTCGCCAAACCGCTCAAAAAGGAAGGTTGGTTCCGGGAACTGGGCGAGAGAGGTTCGGTTTTCGCCAGCACGCAGGAGGCTTTGGAAAAATGCTGAAGATTTCGAAAGAAAAAATTTTACAATCGCGTATCTTGATGTATAATGGAGTCATGAATATTGGAAAATATTTATGAAGCGACCGAAATTTCTAACGCTCATCATGCTCCATCTGCTGTTCGTCTTTTTCGCATTTCTCGTGTACTTTTCGCAGTACTGCCTTTATATGGGGGACACGGCTGAAAATTTGGCGCGCGTTTACGCGATGTCGCTTTTCATTCCGAATGTGATAGGCATGACGGTGCTGTATTTTTCCTACCTGGCTTGGTTGCTGGGAGAATTTTCCAAGGGAAAGAAGATAAAATGGTTCAAGCTTCATATTTCCTACAACCTGTTGCTGATTTCCGGATTGTCGGTAGAATTGCTCCAAACGAAAAACGCTTCGATGGCCGATTCATTTTTCATCCTGGCCGAGACGGCCGCCATCCTCATCGCTTTGGTAATAATTTTTAACAAAAATAAAAAATATGGATATGCTCATTGCTAGTGTCAAAAACGTAAAAATAAAACCTTTGCTTTTCAGATTGTTCATGTCGCTTTCAGTAGCGATTTTTTTATCCGTCGTCCTGAAGGATTATTTGAAATAATTTTTTTATAAAATTTTCATGATAGAAGTGGAAAAGAAATTCCTGCTTTCCGGCGGGCAGGAGCTTTCGCTTGTCGAAGGGGCCGAATCCTTGGGGGAGCGGGTTTTCGAAGACGAGTATTTCGATGACGGGAAATATTCGTTGACTTCGCGGGACATGTGGCTGCGGAGGAGGAACGGCAGGTTCGAACTCAAGACCCCTCTTTTCGTGGACGGTTGCGAAAGGTCGGTCGACCAATATGACGAGCTGGAGAAAGAGGAGGAAATCAGGAGCGCCCTTGATATTCCGGAGTCGGGAAACCTTGAACAGGATTTGGCGAAAAAAAGTTTTTTCCCGTTCGCCAAGCTGACCACCACCAGGAAAAAATTCAAGAAAGACGGTTTCATTTTGGATTTCGACATCGTGGATTTCGGGGATTCCACTTACTCCATAGCGGAGGTGGAGAAGATGGTCGAAGACAAATCCCAAATGGAAAGCGCGGTTTCCGAGATTTTGGAATTCGCCCAAAAGCACGGTCTGGAGTCTGCCAGGGTGAGAGGGAAGGTGATCGAATATGTCAGAAGGAAAAACCCCGACCATTTCGGAGTCCTGATCGATTGCGGGATTTGCAACTGATTTTCCAAATAATATAACTTGGCAAAGTTAAAAGGCTTCCGCTATGGCGGAAGCCTTTGTTTCGGTGAGCTGGATGGTTTACCCGTCCGGATTGGTCGAGCTCTCGGGGTACAGTCCTGAAAGAGCGTTTTTCTCCTCGGAAGCTTCTTGCTCCGCAAGAGCTTCCCGGGCCTCTTTCAGAAGTTCTTTCTCTTGGCGCCATTGGTTCATTTTCTTACCGACGGCGCTTTTGAGCTCGGTCCAGTCCTCGGGCTTGGCGTATTCCTTGAGAACTTGGGTGAAGATGCAATTGACGATGTGCTCCCTTTCCTTCGTCGTCAAACGCAAGCCCTTGGTGTTTTTCTTGATCCCGTCCGCCACCTTTCGCGCTAACATCTCTACCAACTTTTGTGGAAATTCGGACATGCCTCGCCTCCATATGTGGGGTAGAATGGACATTTGTTAAAAAAACTGATTCTATCTATTATAGCACGTTTTGAGATATTTTGCAAGGGTATGGCGGAAAAGGCTCCAGACAAAGCAAAAGGGACCTTCCGATTTTTCGGATGGTCCCCGGAGCCGTAAATATTATACGGTAGCGGTTAGGGTGTCGTTATTGTTGACACCCTTGTTTGGTTTTTTGTTGGCGGCTTCGCTGGTGAGTACTCTGAGTCTTTCGAGTACCAGGGAAAGGACCATATTGCGGTCTTCCAATGCAAGATAGCCTTTCTTGAAAAGAGCGCGATGGCAGGCTATTTTTTGCGTGATTTTTTGGTCTTTTTCGTATTCCGCCAAGGCTTCTTCCGCGATATGTTGAAGCACGTTTCCTTCTGGGGCAACCTTCATTTGAGCCATGTGCGGATCCTCCTTAGGGTTATATGGTATGGGCAGTATCGCTTTTGCAACCACAAGACACCATAGCATATATCCGGATGTTTGGCAATGGCTGGATGGGGGAATAGGGGAATATTTATAATTTTAAATTAACCGATGGCTTATGACGGTTATCGGTTTCCTGTCTGGCCACCACGACCGCTAACACTTCGCGGGCACCTTTTCCCTTGAGGATCTTGGCGCACTCGAAAAGGGTGGCGCCGGTGGTGGCGACGTCGTCGACAAGAAGGATGTCCTTGCCTTTGATTTCCCGGGGTCGGATCACGGAAAAGGCGTTTTGGATATTCCTTTTCCTTTCCTGGTGGTTTTTTATTTTCATCTGGGCTGAGGTGTGCCTGGTCCTGGCGAGCACGTTTTCCTGAACGGGAATTTCAATTCCCGGAGCGATGTTTTTGCTGAGTTGTTCGGCCAGGAGGGCGGATTGGTTGAATCCGCGCCAGCGCAACCTTTTGGGGTGTAGCGGAACAGGCACGATAAGGTCGGGAAGCGGAAGGGACGAGGAGGTTATCTTTCCGGACATGATTTCAGCCAAAGGCATATGCAGATCCGGGACGAACCTATATTTGAACAGGTGGATCATCTTGGAAAGAGTCTTGTCTCGGTATGACGAGCAAACCAAAAGGCCGTCGAGCGACGACCTTTTTCTGCAATTAAAACAGGTTTTCCCATCCGGCGTGATCGCTTTCTCGCAAATGGGGCAGACTTGTTCCCCCCTGGTTTTTATTTTCGAAAGGCATTTTTCGCAAAGCCAATCTCCTTCTTTGCCGCAATTAAGACATCCGACGGGGAACAGCACGTCCAAAAAAAGCTTGTGCAGGGCGCACATTTTTTCGGAAAATTTTTTTTTGATATTTTGCATTTTATCCAGCTTTTTGCGGATCGGAAGATTTTCTTGTGGTGGGGGTTTTTACTTGGCTATTATCCTATCCTGTTTGATTTCCAGCGTTACGCTTTTTTTGTCCGGATTTTCCATGATGGATCTGGCTATTTCGGTTTCCACGAGATCCTGGATATTTTTCCTCACGAGCCTGGCTCCGTATTCCGCAGCCAGGCTTTTTTTCGTAATGAAGGCTTCTATTTTTTTGGAAAAATTCAAATCGATGCCGCGCTGCTCGCTTCTGCGGACGACGTTTTTCATCTCATTGGAAACTATTTTGGCCAATTCGTCTTCCGAAAGGGCGTCGAATATTATGATGTGGTCCAAACGGTTTATTATCTCCGGTTTCATATGTTGGGAAAGTTTCTTGACGACGTCGCTCTTGATGTCGTCGAACTTTTTGGAGAAGCTTTTCTTATCTTCCATCTGACGGAAGCCGAGTCTGGCGCTCTCGGTGAATTCCGAAGTACCTATGTTGGAGGTGAGTATGACGATGGTGTTTTTGAAATTGACTTGCCTTCCTTCGGCGTCCGTCAAAAGACCGTCTTCCAAAATTTGGAGCAGGATGTTCAGCACGTCGGGATGGGCTTTTTCGATCTCGTCGAAAAGGACCAGGCTGTACGGTTTGTGCCTTACTTTTTCCGTCAGGGTCCCGCCTTCTCCGTAGCCGACATAGCCTGCCGGCGCTCCGACGAGCCTGGCGATAGCGTGCTTTTCCGAGAACTCGCTCATGTCGATCTTGATGATGGAGTTTTCGGTGGCGAACACTTCGCGGGCCAGCATCTTGGCTGTCATCGTTTTTCCGACTCCGGTCGGACCGAGGAATAGGAACGAGCCCATGGGTCTTTCCGGATCGGAGATGCCGCTATGCGAACGCAAAAGCACTTGTGAGATCGTCTTGATGGCGCGGTCCTGCCCGATAATGTTTTTGGCCAGGTTTTTTTCTATGAAAGCCAATTTGGATTTCGTCTGTTGGGTCGATATCCTCTCCAGCGGGATTCCGGTTATCCTGGAAACGGTCATGGCTACGTCCTCTTTGGCGAGCGGGGAAGGATCTCCCTTGGAATCCTCCTGGCGCTTCCTGGTTTCGGAAATTTTCTTGAGGATGGCCGACTCTTTTCTTTGAAGTTTCATCGCTTCGTTGTACTTCTGCTGTTGCACGAGTCTTTCCTTGGCTCCCGCCATTTTTTTATGCTCCGTCTCATATTTCTTGATGAGCTTGGACCATTGTGAGGAAACGATCCTGTTTTTGACGGCGGAAGCGGTTTCATCCAGAAGGTCGATCGCTTTGTCGGGAAGGAACCTGTCGCTGATATATCTCACGCTGAGTTCCACGGCCGCTTCCAGGGCGTCGTTGGATATGGAAACGTTATGGAATTTCTCATATTGCGGTTTCAACCTGCGCAGGATGGACTTGGCGCTTTTGACGGTCGGTTCGACAAGTTGCAACGGTTGGAAGCGCCTAGCGAGCGCGGGATCCTTTTCTATGTACCTTTTGTATTCCGAATAGGTGGTGGCGCCTATGCATTGGATGTCGCCCTTGGAAAGCGCCGGCTTGAGGATATTGGCCGCGTCCAGCCCGCCCTGTGAGTTTCCGGCTCCGACGATGCTGTGGATTTCGTCGATGAAAAGGATGACATTCCTGTTGCGGGAGGCTTCGGAGATTATTTCCTTGAGGCGGTTCTCGAATTCCCCCCTGAAAGTCGTTCCGGCCACCACCAAGGCCATATCCAAGGAGAAGACGGTCTTGTTGGCGAGGTAATGGGGGACATCCCCGGAGTTTATTTTCCGTGCCAGTCCGGATACGAGCGCCGTCTTTCCCACGCCCGGATCCCCGATGAGCAGGGGATTGTTCTTGCTTTTCCTGCCGAGTATGTGCACGATCCTCTCTATTTCCATGTCCCTGCCGGTTATGATCTCGTCGCGCTTTTCGGATTCCTCATTGAGGTTTATGCAGAACTGGTTGAGGTTCGAAAGGCTGTTCGCGTCGGAATCTTTGTTTTTGGAAAGGCCTATTTCAGGAAAAGGCACCGATTTGGAGAATTCCGAAAGAGGTTCTCCGTCGGCGGGAAGCTGGGAAAGCATCTCGATGGCGTCTTTTTTGATGGAAGCTTTCTGGAAAATCTTTTGGATCGTCTCGTCATTCGATTCTATGAGCGCGTAAACCAGATGCTCCGTTCCGACGTATGGATAGCTGAAAGTGCTGGCCAAGGAATAGGCGCGGGTTATCAAGCTTTTCAGCGAGGCTGACGGCATCGGCTGCAACTCTTTGTTAATGGAGTGGGCTGATTTTTTGGATCGGGCGGGCAGGACCGAGTTGAAATAGCTCCTCTTGAAGCCCAGGCTCTTGAGCATGTTGCTGCCGAGACTCCCCTCTTCCAAATGTATCGCGAAAAGAAGATGTATCGGTTCTATGCGTTCGCTTCGGTAGTGCAAGGCCAAAACCCCGGCTTCCGTCAGGCTTTTCTTGGCATGGAGCGTCATTTTTTCGAATATTTCCGATTGGAACATGGATTTGTATGGTTTTCGTGGATTACGGATGTCTTCTAACCATTCTATTTTTATTATACAACGGTGTCAACCGGATAATTTTCCAGGTCGGAACCCGGAAAGCCGGTTTCCTTTCTTCTGTTTTGGATGGAAATGGTGTATAATCCAGACATGCCCGCACGGGTAAAATATGCCTTTGGCGTACGTCGCTTTTTGTGGTATTATAAACATAGAAAGACGGGGTTAAAACAAAAATAAATAAATTTGTTATCTGCACTCGCTCGGAAATGAAAGCTCGCTTTCATTTCCCTCGCTTCGCTTGATAATAAAAATATGCTAGGATTATTCGAACAGAAAAAAAATCGCTTCATCGGTATAGATTTCGGCACGGCTTCTATCAAAGTCGTCGAACTTTCATATAAAAACCAAAAGCCGTATTTGGAAAATTATGGCTGGTTTGATTTGGCTGGAATCTCACAACCCGTCGATCCGAACAATCAGAAGCTGGAGTCCTATGAGGACAAGTTCAAGGCGGCTTTGCAGGGCTTGGTGAAAAGCCTCAATCTCGACGGCAGCCACGTCCATGTCGCCATACCGGGTTTCGCCGGTCTGGTGGTGCTGATCGAGTTTCCTGAAATGAAAAAGGAAGAGATCGACAAAGCCATAGAATTCGAAGCGCATAAATATATTCCGACCTCGGTCGAGGAGGTTTCCATAAGTTGGGAAATCGTGAAAAAGGAGGCGGATAAGGATGGCGAGCTGTCCAATAAGATAAATGTCCTGTTAGTGGCCGCTCCCAAAAAAGAAGTTGAGAAATACGGCTCGATGTTCGAGGGGATGAATTTGAAAGTGAAAACTATCGAATTGGAAACGTTTTCCATAACCAGGTCGCTCATAGGGAAGCGGGAGGGAAATTTTTTGATAATGGACATAGGTTCGAGAGCGACCAATCTGATCTTGGTGGAAAACGGATCCGTACTCATAAACCGATCGGTGGATGTAGGAGGGAATGACATAACGGGGACTATCGCCGACAGTTTGAACGTTTCCAAACAGCGGGCTGAGATGTTCAAGAGGGAGGGAAAGGATTTCATAAACGAGAAGGAAACAGCCATCGTTATCCCGGTGCTCGAGCTTTTGGGAGGGGAAGCCCGCAGGATAATGATCGCCTATAAGGAAAAAAACAAGAACGCGAAAATAGACGGAATCGTCCTTTCCGGGGGTTCGTCCGGATTGGCAGGCATTGATAAATATTTCCAGAGGATGCTCGGCGTGGAAGTGTCCAAAGGAAATCCTTGGAAGGACATTTCATATGATACGAAGCTCGCACTCAGCATCGAGAAGATAGGCTCTTCTTTTTCGGTAGTCTTGGGACTGGCCTTAAGGGGCATGGAGGACGAGCATGGAAAAAAATAAAAGATATAATTAAATTTTTTCAAAAAAATGACCAATATCAACTTGTACCAGGCCTCGACTGAGAAGACCCAGGAACAGAAAAGGGCCATGGTTGCGGACGGAGGTTTCATCTGGTCCCTGGGGATCCTCCTCCTTGTCCTGCTTTCTTACGGAGGACTCAAGGTGGTTTCCGGAAATTTCGAGAAACGCATCGAGAGCGTGAAGGCCGAAACTGAATCGGAAAACCAGACTTTCGCCGGGAGCGATCTGGATAGGATCGCCGACTTCCAATTGAGGACGGACGAGGCGGTCAGGAGTATATCTTCCAAATCCGACATCAACGGCATATTCGTCTCATTGGAAGACGCGGTGGTCAAGGGGGTTTCCGTCAATTCTTTTTCATACAAAGGTGAAGGATCTTTAAAGGTTGATATGATGATGACTGCGAGCGATTTCCCGACCGTGGCCAAGCAGATCCTGAGCTTAAAGGAGAGTGGATCTTTCTCCAACGTTTCGGTGAGCGGCATGCAGAGAGAGGAGAACGGGATAGGTTTCGATATCAGCGCTAACTACAAATAAGCAGCGGCGTACTTCCGCCATCAACCAAGGTGTTTGTGAATCAATCATAAATAAAAAATAAAAAACATCCTCTTGCTCCTGGCAACCGCCGTCCAGTTGCGAGGGAGAAAATAAAATGAGATTGAAATTGTTGTTTTTTCCATTGATGCTCATAGCGTCAATCAGCGTGTTCATAAGTTTCGTGTGGCCTGAGGTGGAAGCTGTCAGGACTCTTTCCGCGGAAAGCAAAAACGGCCTGGAAGACCTGAACCTTATCAAGGAGAAAAAAGACAATATCAGGGGGCTTGACCAAGATCTCGGTAAAAATTCCGATAAAGAGGAATTGGTGAACAGTTATTTTCCAAAAGTCCGGAACGAAGAAAGGATCATCGACGCCATATATTACCTAGCCGCCAATTCCAGTGTTTCACTGGCTAATATCTCCATTGCCGGCGATCCATTGAAAGGGGAGGACGAAGTGGACGGACCGAAGAGCGTCTTCAGTTCCCAGTCTCCCCAAGCGGGCGAGCTGCCTGGAGCCGCGGACCAGCGGACTTTGCCTTCCAGCGCAAGGAGCGTGGATGTGGAAATTTTCGTCGCCGGGACATATGAGAACATCAAGACATTCTTGTCCGCCGTAAACAGTATGGAGATGATGAACGACGTGACCGGAGTGGACATATCCTCCCAGTCTGCAGGCGAAGAGGGAGAGAGCAGCGGATTCCTTTCAGCCCAGGTGAAGGCGAAATTCTATTACATGAGAAACACCAGAGCTGACAATAATTACAAATTGGCGGTTTTGGATAGTTCGGAATTCGATTTTTCTCAAGTGGAAAAAGTGAAGGCGTTCATTTCGCAGGGAATCCCGAAATTGGAAGTGGGTGAGAAGGGAATGAAAAATCCATTTTTCGCCCTGTAATAAGGTGGAGGCGGTAGAATTTTTTTGTCAGATTTGAAATTAAAAACAAATGGCTTTGGATACGAGCGTCACAACTGAAAAAAACGACATCCAAGCGGGTTCCAACGGCGACGTAGCGGGTGATCCGCAAAAAAGAGCCGAAACGTTGGGTATGCCTTATTTGGATAAGATACCTAAGGCGAAAAGGGAGGCCCTTAGGATAGTTTCGGAAGAGCTGGCCAAGAAATATAAGATGGCCGCTTTTGAAAAAACCGGCAACACTGCCAAGGTCTGCATGGTCGAGCCGGAAAACTTCGAGGCACTGAACGTCTTGAGGTTCATTTCGGAAAACACCAAATTGGAATTCGAGGTATATCTCACTTCCAAAGAGATTTTCGATGAGATATTGGAGCAATACAGCGAGAATGCGGAAAAAGCCGTCGAAGACGCGGTGAAATCCCTGAAGGAGGACAAGATTTTCGATGACGATAGCGATGACGCGAAAGAATTCGGAAAAGCCAAGGAGGAAACCATCCAGGACGCTCCCGTCACGAAACTTCTGAGCGTCATCATAAAGCACGCGATCGAAGGCAAGGCGAGCGATATACATATAGAACCGGTGGATAAGGATTACCGGGTCAGGTTCAGGGTGGACGGAGTGTTGCATTCCTCGTTGGTCGCCCCCAAGGAAGTCGGAAGGGCGGTCGTTTCAAGGATTAAAATCCTTTCGAATCTCAAGATAGATGAAAAAAGGAAGCCCCAGGACGGAAGGTTCAAGGTCGTCGAGGGTGGTAAGAGGGTGGATTTCCGCGTGTCCACTTTTCCGGTGGTGGATGGGGAGAAGGTTGTTATGCGTCTTTTGGATAAGGACAATAAGGACGTCAACATAGACTCTTTGGGACTGATGGGGAAGAGCCGGGAGATCCTGGAAAGGAACATCAGATCACCTTACGGTATCATCCTGATAACCGGGCCGACCGGAAGCGGAAAATCGACCACTTTGTATTCCTTTTTGCAGATATTGAACGGCGAGGAACGGAACATAGTCACTTTGGAGGATCCGGTGGAATATTCCATCGAGGGCATCAACCAAAGCCAAGTCAAACCGGAAATAGGCTATACTTTCGCGAACGGTCTCCGCTCCATTCTTAGGCAGGACCCCAATGTTATTATGGTCGGGGAAATCCGTGACGGCGAAACGGCCGAGCTCACCATCCATGCCGCCTTGACCGGACATCTAGTTTTCTCCACTTTGCATACCAACAGTTCCATCGGAGCGATACCTCGGCTTATCGATATGGGCATAGAGGCTTTTCTTCTGTCCTCGTCGCTGCAGGTAGTGGCCGCGCAGCGCCTCGTGAGAAGAATTTGCGACAAATGCAAGGAAGAGGACCGCATACCGCATGCTGTTTTGGAAAATATGAAAGAAGAAATCAGCAAGATAGACAAGGATGAGTTGAAAAAATACGGGATCGACGCCGATAAGGAACTGAAATTCCAGCACGGCAAGGGGTGCGAGGTGTGCGGAGAAACCGGATATAAAGGACGGGTCGCCATATACGAGGCGCTGGAAGTGGACGACGAGCTCAAAGAAATCATATCTGAAAAGGACGGAGGAGAGACGTACGTTTCGGAGTATGCCGCAAAAAACGGGATGATAACCATCAGGCAGGACGGCATACTCAAAGCCTTGCTTGGATTTACGACCCTGTCCGAGGTCGAAAGGGTGACCAAGGGCAGCCTTTCCATCGGTGGGGATACCGATGACGACAAGGGATAATTTCTAATTTTTACAAAAATGGCCGAAGGAAAAAAGAAAATATTGTTAGTGGAGGACGATGTGTTCATCAGGGACATATACGAAACCAAACTTTCACAGGAAAATTTCGAAGTGGTCATGGCCGAGAACGGAATCGATGCGCTCAAGAAATTGGAAAATTTCGTGCCGGACATTGTCCTGCTGGATATCGTCATGCCCTATATGGACGGCATGGATTTCCTTAAGGAATTCAAGAAGAACGAGAACTGGAAAAATATCCCGATAATAATGCTCTCCAACCTTTCGGACAAGGAAAGGGTCACCGAGGCGATGAAGCAAGGAGTGAACGATTACCTTATAAAATCGCATTTCACTCCGAGCGAAGTGGTGGAGAAGATAAACGCTTTGTTGCAATGAAATTTTCTGTTATAATAATCACAGAACGCGACACGGTTGGAAAAAATAAATAAAAAAATAAAAATTCGTCCCATTGGATCCTGCCGAGTAGGGATTCCGCCAAGCGGGGCTTTCGAAAATGACCATAGAACATAGCGAGCAAAAAATAAAAAACCTGCTTAGGATTGTCGCCCAGCAAAACGCTTCCGATCTCCATTTGGTGGTGGGCAGATATCCGACCATCAGGTTGGACGGCAAACTGATCCCCCTCTCGCAAGAGAACATCCTTTCCATCGAGGAAACCAAGGCGCTCAGCGACGTCATCATGAGCGAAGACAACAAGAAGGAACTCATGGAAAAAGGCCAGGTGGATTTTTCCTACAATTTCGACGACAAGGCGAGGTTCAGGGTCAACGTTTTTTTCCAAAAGGGAAATGTCAGTTTGGCGATGCGTCTCGTGACCGGAAGGATCAGGAATTTGGAAGAATTGAATTTGCCGTCGATGCTCTATGAATTCACCAAATATACGCAGGGTCTCCTATTGGTGACAGGTCCAGTGGGACACGGAAAATCCACGACCTCCGCGGCCCTTTTGGATTACATCAACCACAACGAAAACAAGCACATCGTCACCATCGAGGACCCGATAGAATATCTATACGAACAGGACAGGTGCCTCATCAACCAGAGGGAAGTCGGCAGGGACACGCATTCTTTCAGCGAGGGCTTGCGCGCGGTGTTCAGGGAGGACGCCAACGTCGTGCTCATCGGAGAGCTCCGCGACCTCGACACGATCAGCACCGCCATGACGGCGGCGGAAACCGGACATTTGATCGTGGCCACTTTGCACACCAATTCGGCGGCCCAGACGATCGACCGTATCGTGGACGTCTTTCCGGCGCACCAACAGAACCAGGTGAGGTCGCAGCTAGCTAGCGTCCTTTTGGGAGTGGTCTCGCAAAGGCTCATCCCGAAGGTGGGGGGAGGACGCGTTCCGGCTTTGGAAATAATGATAAAAAACAGCGCCATAGAGAATCTCATCAGGGAAAACAAATCATATCAGATAGATTCGGTCATCGAGACGAGCCTCAAGGACGGGATGGTTTCCTTGGACAAGTCCTTGGCCAGCTTGGTGCAGCGCGGCGTGATAACGGCGGACGACGCTTTCATTTATGCCGAGAATAGGGAATATTTCCAGATGCTCATCAGCAAGAAATAATAATCAAGTTATAAGGTTCCTGAAGTGAAAAGTTCGTAAAGTTGAATTTTGAAAAGCCTTTGGCTTTATAAACTTTATAGACTTTATAGGCTTTATGAACTCATGCGTATGAAATTTCATTTTCAAGCCAAAAATTCGGAAGGTGAGGTCAGGGAAGGGAAGATCGAGGCCGTGAGCAGGAACGAAGCTGCCATGTCTCTCCAGGAGAAAGGACTCATTCCGCTCGCACTTGAAAAAGAGGACCAATCGATGGCGTTCCTTCGGGATATCGAAAGGATTTGGAACGGAGTGAGCCAGCAAGAGATGGCGGTTTTCTATAGGCAGTTCGCGACCCTCATCGATGCCAAGGTGACGATAGTCGTGGCGCTCAAGGCCATCGAAGAACAGACGGAGAATCGTTTCCTGGGATCCGTGCTCATCGAGATCATTGAGGACGTGGAGGACGGAATGCCGCTTTCCGAAAGCATGGCCAGACACAAGGATGTTTTCTCGGCCCTTTCCATAAACATGATCAGGGCGGGGGAGATTTCCGGAAACCTCCAAAAGTCCATAACTTTCATCGCTGACAATACGGAAAGGAATTACCAGTTGAATTCGAAAATTAAATCAGCCCTGATGTATCCAGGATTCGTGGTTTCGGCGGCGATCATCATCGGTTTCATCGTTTTCACAGTCGTCCTTCCGAAGCTGACGAAGATTTTCGGGGACATGAACGTGGAAATCCCATGGTATACTAAACTCATCATGGAGACTGGAAATTTCATGCAGTCGTTCTGGTGGGCCGTCCTTATGGTGATGCTGGGCGCTGTGGTGGGAGCCTTCTATTACCTCAAGACCGACGCCGGTTCCGAGGAGTTCGACCATATCAAGCTCAACCTTCCGATTTTGAAAAGGCTCTTTAAATTCATTTACATTTCGAGATTCTCCGAGAATTTGGGAGTGTTGTTGGCAGGTGGTATTCCGATAGTGAAAGCTTTGATGATCGTGGGAGACGTAGTGGATAACAGCGTGTATAGGAGGATCATCCTGCGGGCGGCCGAGGAGGTGAAAACGGGAGGGACGATGAGTACGGTTTTCGCCAGATATGAAGAATTTCCGCCGATCCTTTCCAAGATGATAAAAGTCGGAGAGGAGACGGGAAAGATAAGCGAAGTGCTCAAAAACATTTCCGCATTCTATGACCAGGAGATAGACAGGATGGCCAAGAACATGACGGCGCTGATCGAACCGGTATTGATAGTCTTTCTGGGATTGGGTGTGGCCGTGCTGGTGTTCGCGATATTGATGCCGATATACTCCATTACCAACCAGATCCAGTAAGGTTTCCCGGTTTTCCAAAACAAAGACAAATGATTGTTTAAATAAAATAAAAATTTCCTTTAAAACCGAGGTTCGCTCCGAAAAAAGAAGATTCCGTAAAAATCACAAAATAGCCTACCGGCAAAAGGTCGTAGGCATGGAATTCTGCCTGTGACCGTTTCCCCAAAGGGGGAATGGTCGAGGGCTAATATACATGAATTTCACGGAAATTCCCGATTCGGAAAAAATCTCAAGTTTTATCGGATAACGAGAAAGGAGGTGCTAATATGAAAAAAACACAAAAAGGTTTCACGCTGATCGAGCTTTTGATCGTTATCGCGATCATCGGTATCTTGGCGTCCATCGTCTTGGTGAGCTTGAGCTCGGCCAGAAACAGAGCGAATAGGGCTTCCGCCCTTTCGACCGCTGCTTCTGCTATGCCCGAACTTATAACTTGCTTGGATGACGCCGGATTTGGTATCACAGGAGCCGCTCAAACGGCAAGTACTACATACATATGTTGTGGGGCTGCTGCGTGCGCAGGAAATACCGCTAAGACTGGGCACAGCGTAACATGGCCAAGTTTGGGAAATACTGGCTGGGCATATGTCGCTCCAACCGGAACTTTGGCTGGAAACGACTATCAATATACGCTGACGAAAACAGGCGAAACAACGATTACCTGTAATGTGGGTACACAAGTTTGTAGCTAGTTTCAGTTTCTTTTGCCTGCTGACAATTTGTCGGCAGGTAGGTTGAGACTGTAATGACTGCAGATTATTCATTTAAGATTTAAAAAATTAAAAAATGAAAAGAGCGTTTACACTGATCGAACTTCTGATGGTTATCGCGATAATCGCCATTTTGGCGAGCGTCATCACCGTCTCACTTAATGCCAGCAAGAACAGGGCGATTACAGCTTCGCTCAGATCGAGTTTGCAAAGCAGTGTCGGGACATAGGCGCCTCGTTGAACACCGGACCTTTTCCGGTCAATAGCGGAACCCCCATTTGCCAGAGTTCCCTAATCGTCGGAAACCTTCCTCAGTCCGATGAGTGCGGAAGCGGGGCGGCCAATACGCGTTATACGATCACCAATTCGGGAACGGATAATTGGCAGTTGACATTGAGCACGTGCACCGCCAGCACTCTTTGTAACGGAGCCGCCAATGCGTATTGTAATATAAACGGGTGCGTTTTCCCTGCGGCGGGTACTTGTAAATAATTTTAGACAAAACGGATGACATTCATATTCTTGATCTTGGGGCTCATAATCGGGAGCTTCCTCAACGCCGTCATCTATAGGCTTAACGCGGTCGAGTCGCTTTGGGAGCGCTCGCATTGCCCGACTTGCAAAAAGAAGGTCCGCTGGCATGACAACGTGCCGTTGCTTTCTTTCGTGCTGCTCAGCGCCAAGTGCCGCGACTGCGGGGAAAGGATTTCCTGGAGCTATCCGGCCGTCGAGCTTTCGACCGGAATCCTGTTCGCCTTGGTCGGAAAATATTTTTTCGTTTTGGAAAACTCTTTAACTTACTTGCCGACGATTTTTTATCTGGTCATCTTCTCGCTGCTCGTCATTATTTTCATGTACGACCTCAAATTCATGGAAATCCCGATGCTCATCCTCTGGTTGGCGGTGGGCGCTACGGTCGCTTTCTATCTGGCGATGGATTGGAGCGCGTTCGGTTCGGCCACCGGTATCTTTTCCTTGAACATCTTCTCCGGGGCGCTGGCGGGAATCGTCGCTTTCGCCTTTTTCTTCTCGTTGGCGCATTTTTCTAAAGAAACTTGGATGGGATATGGAGATGCCTATGTCGGGCTTTTGGCGGGCCTTTTGGTCGGTTGGCCGAATATATTCATCGCCTTGATGCTGGCTTTTACTAGCGGGGCGCTCGTCGGAACCGCGCTTATCTTCATGAAAAAAAAGACCATGAAGAGCCAGGTTCCGTTCGCGCCTTTCTTGGTCATCGGCGTGCTGCTCACCTTGCTTTTGCCCAAGATGTTTCCGCAACTGGGTTTTTTCCTGTTTTATTTCTAACGGTCATCCTGATTCAAAAGCGATATGGATATGGAAAAAAAAATCCGAAACGGGAAAGGCCGCCTGCCTGCCTCGCTGAAACTGGGACGAAGCGGGCCGGTAAGGCGGGGGTTTACGCTCATAGAGGTCTTGGTGGTCATTTTCATCATGATCTTGGCCATAGGTTTGACGTTGGCGTCTTTCAAGGATACGAAACCTTTGGATGAGGTGGAGGCCGCGGCCAGGGGAATAGCCGCTTCGATCAGGCAAGCCCAAAACAATTCCTTGACCGGCAAACAGCAGGTACACTCCGGAGTCCTTTCTAATATTTGCCGAAACGGCATCAGATGGACCAACTCTGCGGAAAGCGACAAGATCACTTTGGAAGGTTATTATGCGGTAAGCTCTGCTCCTTGTCCTGCGTTCAGCGGCATTTACGCGACCACCGTTTTTAAGAACGTCAAATTGAATGTCGTGGGATTGGCCGGCGGTGAGTACAAAGTTTCGTTCACGAGCCCCTTGGGTCAAGTGGAGTCGGGGGGATTCGCCCTGAACGCTTCGGTCCCCGCACAGTTCAAGATAGAATCCACGGCTAATAGCAATGTTTTCGCGTTGGTGTGCGTTTATCCTACCGGCAGGGTGGAGGAGTTTTCCAATCAGGCTAATTGTCCTTAGATTTTTAAGATAAATGAAATCACGATCCATGGAAAAAATGAAACCGTCCCGTTCGTCCGCATCATCGAAGTCGGCGCAAGGAGGGTCGGCAAAGAAAGGTTTCTCGTTGCTGGAGGTCCTCATGGCCCTTTTCGTGCTTTCCGTCGGAGTCACGGCGATGCTTTCGCTGATCACGACCTCCATAACGGCTTCCAACAGGTCCAAGAAAGCCATGGTGGCATCGCAATTGGCCCAGGAAGGTGTGGAGTTGGTGCGCAATATCAGGGATACCAATTTCATCCTTGGCAATCCGTCTTTCCAGGGTATAAGTAACGGGGCTTGCGGCTTGGACGTGTCCGCCCCCACTCTCAGTTGCGCGACGCCGACTTTCGGATTGAATTTGGTGAACGTTGCCGGTGTGAATTATTTCCTCCATTCAGGTGCGACACCTTCCGGTTTTTCCAGGAAGATTGCCATATTCGATTCCGGGACGGATAAGAAAATATTGAGCATAGTTTATTGGGGTTCCGGGTGGGCGGTACCACCGGCCGATAATGGATCCGATTGCCAAGCGGGAAAAAATTGCGTTTATACGGAAGCGGTATTGACGACCTGGGGCGAGAATTAATTTTATCCGGATAATTTTTTTTGGAAGCATATGTCGATGCCTAAAATGATAAAAAATAAAAAGAAAGCCTTCTCTCTTTTGGAAGTAGTCATAGCCTTGTTCGTTTTTTCGCTTCTGGTGGCGACTCTGGCCAATGTCTATGTCGGATTTTTAAGCGCCCAGCAAAAGTCCAAAGAATCCCAGCGGAGTCTTGAAAGTTCCCAGACGGCCTTGAATATCTTGGCGAAAACTCTCAGGACCAGTAAGATCGTGGGCACTCCGACTGGGTCCCTGATGCGGGTCTTTGATTATTCCAGGGATACTGAAAAGTGTATGGAGTTTTCGGTCGCCTCGGAGAATCTGCTGATGGCGTCCTCCGCGGACGCGGACACCGATGAAAACCTTTGCGAGACGGCCGTCATGGGGGCGGCGACTTCCTTGATCGAGGGGCGTGTCATGGGTGGATTTTCCATATTGCCCTCGGAGGAAGGAGTCAGTGTTGGGAAGGCGGTCATTTCTTTCCAGCTTTGTCCGAAAGGAAGCGATGCCACGGCCTGCAATGTGGACGCTGCGGGCGTGATAACCGGAAACCCTATCAATATCCAGACGTCGGTCTCGCTCAGAAGCGGATTGGCAATGGCGGCAGCGATTCCGCCGGCCGCGACCTGTTCCGATGGTATCCAGAACGGGGATGAGACCGGAGTGGATTGCGGAGGTTCCTGTGGGGCATGCGCTCCGGTTGATACGACGCCGCCTTCCGTCCCGACGGGGCTGGCCGGTACGTTAGTTTCCATTATAAAAACGCCTCTTGGGAAAACACGTATAGTTTGAATTGGGCGGCATCAACGGACGATACCGGGGTTGCCGGTTATAAAATATATAAGGATTTCAGTGGAACTATCGTGTCTGGGACTTCGGCGATAAATTCTTATAATTTGAAGACAGGATTTAATATAGGGCAGATTTATGTCAGGGTTTCGGCTTACGATGCGGCCGGAAACGAAAGTGCACAAACCTCCCCGCTTATATTTTCCACGACCGGAGGATCTTGTCTTAATGTCCCAGTCGGCCTATTGAAATGTTACGATGAGTTTTATGATTGGAACGGAAGCTCTTTTACTCGTCACATTGTTGCAAATACGGAATCGGAAATTATTGATGATTGTGAATATTATGGAATTCCCGATAACCATCCTTGTACGTATTCATCGTCAGGGTATTAGTTTCCAGGCGCGTTAATTGGGCACTCGACTTTAAAAGGCCGCAAGGCCTTTTAAATATCGCTATTAACGTTATATAATGGGTATATGGGAAAAAATGAAATCAAGAGAAGAATTGAGGATCTTAAAAAGGAGCTGGACAGGCACCGCTATCTTTACTATGTCAAAGATGCTCCGGAAATACCCGACGAGGTGTACGATTCGCTTTTCGAAGAGCTCCGGAAACTCGAAGAAGAGCATCCGGAATTCCTTGTCTCCACCAGTCCCACCCAGAGGGTCGGGGACAGGCCGTTGGATGGATTCAAAAAAGTCCGTCATGCGACAAAACAATGGTCTTTCGACGACGTCTTCGATTTCGAGGAGCTCAAGAAGTGGGAAGAGAAACTGAAAAGGATGATCGAGAAAAGTTCGATTACTGATGACGGATTACAGATCGCTCGTGATTCAAAAAAGGACGCTGGAAAAAAGGGAGAAGTCATCGGTCACCGGTCACCGGTCACCGAATTGGAATACTGCTGCGAGATAAAAATCGACGGACTCAAGATCATCCTGACCTATGAGGACGGGATTTTGGTGCGCGGAGCGACGAGGGGCGACGGGGCGGTCGGCGAGGACATCACGCAAAACGCTCGTACCATACAGAGCGTCCCATTGGAGCTGGAAGAAAAAGTAAGCTTGATCGCGGTCGGCGAATGTTGGCTTGGAAAAAGCGAGCTGGAAAGGATCAACGGGGAGAGGGTGAAAAAAGGCGAGGCGCTGTTCGCCAACACCCGCAACGCCGCCGCCGGAACGGTCCGCCAATTGGATTCGAAGGTGGCCGCGGCCAGGAAATTAGATTCATTTATTTATGATATAGACGAGATAAAAATTCCAAATTCCAAATTTCAAATTCCAAATTCACAAATCGAGGAGTTGGAACTTTTGGAGAAATTGAAGTTCAAAGTCAATCCGCACCACAAGCTTTGCAAGACCATTGAGGATGTGGAAAATTTCTATCAAAGCTGGATAGATAAGAAAGACAAGCAGGAATATGAAATAGACGGGATCGTCATCAAGGTGAATTCCAAAAAAATCCAGGACGCTTTGGGTTATACCGGAAAGTCTCCGCGTTGGGGAGTCGCTTACAAGTTTCCGGCGCAGAGAGTTACGACGGTGGTGGAAAACATAGCTGTTCAGGTCGGCAGGACCGGAGCGCTTACCCCGGTGGCCCATCTTCGTCCGGTAAGGGTCGCCGGTTCGACCGTGAGCCGCGCGACGCTGCATAACGAGGATGAGATCAAAAGACTCGACGTCCGGATCTCTGACACGGTCGTAATCCAAAAAGCGGGGGATATTATTCCGGAGGTGGTGGAAGTGGTGAAAAATCTGCGCACGGGAAAAGAGAAAATTTTCCATATGCCGAACATTTGCCCGATTTGCGGGGGGCAAGTCGAAAGAAGGGAAATCGGCAAGGGCGTGGAAAAATCAGCGGCGCATTATTGCAAAAACCCGAAATGTTTCGCTGTCGAGAAGGAAAAAATAATCCATTTCGTCAGCAAGAAAGGGTTCAATATCGACGGGCTGGGGGAAAAGATCGTGGAACAGCTTATGAATGAAGGGGTTATTTCCAATATGGCGGAAATCTTCGAACTTACGAAAGGGGATCTGGAGCCGTTGGAAAGGTTCGCCCAAAAGTCGGCGGAAAACCTGATAAAGGCTATAGTGGATAGCAAGAAAATCCCTTTTGAGAAATTCCTGTATTCCTTGGGAATACGCCACGTGGGGGAGGAGACCGCGGTACTCATCGCGAAAAATTTGGAGGAGTTGTTCGGTAAAGGCAGAATAAGATCGTTGGAAGATGTGATCGATGAATTTTCCAAAACGGGAGCCGGAGACTGGGCGGTCGTCAAAGGGATCGGGGAAAAAGCCGGCGAAACGCTCTCTGAATGGTTTGCCGACCAAAGCAATATCGAACAGCTTGAAAAGATGGGGAAGGCCGGAGTCGTCCTTGAGTTTCCGGATGAGGCGGATAAGTCCGGGGCCCAGGCATTGTCAGGTAAAACGTTCGTGTTGACCGGAGAAATGTCCGGCTTTACAAGAGACGAGGCAAAAGATATCATAAGGAAGAAAGGCGGGGATGTCTCGTCCTCTGTCAGCAAAAAAACCGACTACGTCGTGGTCGGGGAAAATCCCGGATCAAAATACGAGAAAGCGAAGGAGTTGGGAATCGAAATATTGGATGAGGAAGGATTTCGGAAACTTTTGGAAAAGTAATTTTAAATTTTTAATTTTAAATTTGAAATGAATTTTTAATGATTGAATTCGAAAATTGTAAATTCCGTCATTGATTTAAAATTTTAAATTTATAATTTAAAATTAAGTGGAGATGTTAACCAAGGAGGAAATACAACATATCGCCGGCCTGGCCAGGATCAGCCTGCATGAGAAGGAAATCGAAAAATACCAGAAAGACCTTTCTGGTATTTTGGATTATTTCACTGAGCTTCAAAAACTTGATACCGAGAGCGTTGAGGCGATAGGGCATATCACCGGCATGCGGAACGTTTTTAGACAGGATAAGTCTTCGGATTTCGGTTCGATAGGCAAGGAGGAAATCTTGAAGAACGCGCCGGAGACCAAGGGCGGATACGTGAAAGTTAAGAGTGTGCTCTAATTTCGAATCCTGAATTTCGAATTTTGAATCAAATTTGAATGATAGAATGTTTTAAAAATTAAGACATTAAAAATTCATTCAAAATTCAAAATTGGAAATTCAAAATTTTATTTTAAGATGATCCGAGAACTGCATGAAAAATTGATGAATAAGGAGATAACTTCGGTCCAACTGACCAAGGATTATTTCGACGCGATCAAGAAGAATGATCCCGAAATAGGGGCATATCTGACTTTGACCGAGGAGTTGGCGCTGAAGCAGGCCCAGTTCGTCGATCAAAGGATCGCAAGCGGGGAAGAAGTCGATCTCTTGGCCGGAATCCCATGTGCCATCAAGGACAATATGTGCGTCGACGGAGTGAGGGCGACCGCAGGTTCGAAAATGCTCGACAGTTATATTTCTCCGTATGACGCGACCGTGATAAGCAGGCTCAAGGAGGTCGGCGCGGTCATCTTGGGAAAGACGAATATGGACGAGTTCGCAATGGGATCTTCGACCGAAAACAGCGCCTATCAGCTGACAAGAAATCCGCATGACGCGGAAAGGGTTTCCGGGGGGTCCTCTGGGGGAAGCGCCGCCGCTGTGGCCGCCGATGAAGCCGCCTGGTCGCTGGGATCGGACACGGGAGGATCGATCCGTCAGCCGGCATCTTTTTGCGGAGTGGTGGGACTCAAGCCGACCTACGGAAGGGTTTCCAGGCACGGGCTCATCGCTATGGCTTCCAGTCTGGACCAGATCGGACCGTTTGCCAAAACCGTCGAAGATTGCGCGATAATACTTTCAAGGATTTCAGGTGAGGATAAGATGGATGCGACTAGCGCTCAGAGCGCCGACAAGAGATACGAGGACTTTTTAACCGGAAACATCAAGGGAATAAAAATCGGAATACCGAAGGAATATGTGCAAAATTTGGAAGGGAAAATCAAGGAGGAATTTGAGAAATCGGTGGAGAAATTCAAGTCTCTCGGAGCGAAGATCGTGGAAATAAGCCTGCCGCACAGCTCCTACTCTTTGGCGACCTATTACATGATCATGCCTTCAGAGGTCAGTTCCAATTTGGCCAGATTCGACGGGATAAAATACGGCCTGAGGATCAATGATCAGGAAAACACGGAATTCATCGAAAACGGAAAAACCGAGAGGAATCTGTTGGAAACCTACATGGACACCAGGGAATATGGGTTCGGAACGGAAGTGAAAAGGAGGATAATGCTCGGAACATATGCGCTCTCAAGCGGATATTATGACGCCTATTACCTCAAGGCGCAGAAAGTCAGAGCTTTGATCAGGGATGATTTTGAGAAGGCTTTCGAGGAAGTGGATTTCATTTATTCCCCGACCGCGCCGGAAGTGGCGTTTAAGGCCGGAGAGAAGACGGATGATCCTCTCAAGATGTACCTTTCGGATATTTACACGGTGACGGCCAATCTGGCGGGAGTGCCTGCGATTTCTTTCCCCATAGGATTCCTGGAGAGCGACGGCAAAAAACTGCCGCTCGGAGGACAGCTGATGGGGAAATGGTTCGATGAGGAAGGGCTTCTCAATGCCGCGCATACGTTCGAAACGAATTAATAAGTTTTCAAAATAAAAATGACATTCAATTTCGAAACAACCGAATCGGCCGACCTCGTGCAGGTGGCGACCAACATCGCGATGCAGGTTTACAATTCGACTTTTTTCGATTTCGTGAAGTTTTTCCTGATAGTTTACACCTTGGTCCTTCTCGCGGACGTCGTTTTGCTTTTGATGCTCAAGGGAATCGGTTCCGACATCAGGAAGGGCCTTCGCGGAATGGACATGCCGGTCGTCTCGAAAGGCAAGATGGAGAAGCGATGGGAAAAGGTCAAAGACAGGCTCAAGACGGACAGCGTATCCCAATACAAAGTCGCGATCCTTGAAGCCGATTCTATCGCCGATGAAATCTTGGGCAAAATCGGGCATCAGGGCGCCAACATGACGGAGAGGCTGGAGCAGCTCAAGCCTGGCCAACTTGATTACCAGGAAGAGCTCATGGGTGCCCATCAGATCAGGAATAAGATAGTCCATGACGAAAGCTTCGTGGTGGATAGGAAGCTGGCCGAAGAAACCGTCGGTGTTTATGAGAAGTTCTTGAGGTATCTGGAGTTCATGTAAGATCCGAAGACGATTTTATGCAATAAAAAACACCCGCGCGGGTGTTTTTCTTTTGGCGGGGACGACCGGGCTTACTCGTTCCGGGCACTTGTACTCGAAGAGTGTAAACTTCTCGCCCCTCGTCTATTTAAAGCAAAAATTAAAAAACATCCTCAATGGATGTTCTTTAATTTCTGCGGGGACGACCGGGCTCGAACCGGCGACCTTCTGCGTGACAGGCAGACGCTCTAACCAACTGAGCTACGCCCCCGTATTTTCAATTGTGTACCAGGGGTGAGATTTGAACTCACGACCCCAGGCTTATGAGTCCTGTGCTCTAACCAACTGAGCTACCCTGGCATCGAAGCTGCGCTTCACTCTTGAACCGTACTTGTTGCGGGGACAGGATTCGAACCTGTGACCTCGTGGTTATGAGCCACGCGAGCTGCCGGACTGCTCCACCCCGCTATATGAATACTTGCAATACTACTTATTATAGACAGATTTAATTACTTGTCAACCGTCGGTCCGTTTTCAATTGACCGGAACCGGATTTTTTGCTAGAATGGTTTGCGGCTCGAGAATAAGCCAAAAAGTCGTCTGGACGGAGGGCTTTAAGGCAGAGCCAAAGGTCGAACCTTAATAAAGAAAGAGTAATCCACACTACGCCTATGATATTATTTTTGGTAGGGGTTTTGGAGATGGTCATCGTTACAGCCTGGACCAAAGTCGTGACGGAAAACAAGGTCATGGCCAGCGGGGCTATAACCATGGTCAATATCCTGATCTGGTATTATGTGCTCCAGACTATCATCGACGACATCAGCAATTGGAAATTGGTCGTGCTCTATGCGCTCGGATGCGCGGTAGGGACGGTCATAAGCACGTATTATTTCAACAGGAAGGAAGGATCCAGGGGAAGGCTTGCGGAGCAAGCATAAACATTAAAAAAGAAAAAATGAGTGACGATATTCCCCATATAGGAATAGAGGACTATAGATAAAAGCCGCTTTCTTGAGCAAAAAGAAGCGGCTTTTATGTTGGCTGAAAAAGGTTGAAGAAGTTACACTATACTATAGTATAGCATAAAATAAGTAAAAAGTCAAATTAGCATAGTCCATCAGGTTCATAAAGTTGAAAGTGCATCAAATCAAAGAGTTTTTCTTAAAACATCTTATCGCTCGGTTGGCCTTATAGGACTTTATATACTTTGAAGACTGCTTCTATCCTTGCTTTCCGCCTTTATTCGCGCTATAATGGTAAAGTAAAAAAACAAATAAAAAATATAAGATATGACACTCAGATCATACCTTTGGGGAATGAGAGTGAGCACGGTTTTTGCTTTGGTCGGTTGGGGCTTCGTCCTTAATCATATCGATCCGGAGAAGACCGGTCCGATCGGGCAGCTGCTCTTTTATGCCAGCACTTTTTTGGCTTTGTCCGGGATATTCATCCTGTTCCTCACGTGGCTCAGAAGGAAGGCGATCAGGGATGAGGAGGAGGTCTTGGCCGGAATGGGAATGAGTTTCCGCCAGGGCGCGCTGCTCTCGTTGCTTTCGGTCTCATTGCTTTTTTTGCAAAGCATGAGGATGCTGACCTGGTGGGACGGACTTCTGGTGGTGGCCGGGATATTCCTTATAGAGTTGTATTTTTTATCGCACAGGAAATAAACAAATTCTTAATTGATCTAATTTAACTAATCTCTAATTAACCTAAATAAATCCGAATGACCAATGACTTAGTATTTTGGCATTTGCTATTGGGATTTGTTTAGAAATTAGAATAATTAGAATAATTAGAAATTTTAAATTATGGCTGAAGACAAAGGCAAGGTTAAAAAAGGAGAATATGGGGCGAAATCGATCCAGGTTCTGGAGGGATTGGATCCTGTCAGGAAAAGACCCGGTATGTACATCGGAGGGACTTCGACGGAAGGGCTCCATCATCTGATATGGGAATTGGTGAACAATTCCATCGACGAAGCTTTGGCTGGTTACTGCACGGACATCAACATCAAATTGCTTCCTGACAATGTCGTCGAGATAACCGATAACGGACGAGGTATCCCGGTGGACATCCATCCTCAGACGAAAAAATCCGCCTTGGAAACCGTCATGACGGTGCTCCACGCCGGAGGAAAATTCGGAGGCGACGGATATAAGGTTTCCGGAGGTCTTCACGGAGTGGGAGCTTCAGTGGTAAACGCCCTTTCGGAATGGACGAAAGTCGAAGTAAAAAGACAGGGAAAAATCTGGACCCAAGAATACAAAAGAGGGAAACCTTCGTTCAACGTGAAGCCGATCGGGAGCGCGAAAGACACCGGAACGAAGACCATATTCAAGGCTGACCATGAAATTTTTCCTGAAATCAAATATAGCTGGACGAAGATTTTGGATTATGTGCGCCAGCAGGCCTATCTGACCAAGGGAGTTAAGATCGTCATGGAAGATTTGCGCGAGGTCGTAAGTGAGGCCGATTCCCACAAGGCCAGAAGACATGGCTTTTATTTCGACGGAGGGATAGTTTCTTTCGTGAAATTTTTGAACCGCGGCAAGGAAATCAAGAACGTGGTGCCTTTCTATTTTGAAAAGAGCGTGGATGAGGTGGCGGTGGAAGTTTCCTTGCAATATACCGACGGATACAAAGAGCACCTCTATTCTTTCGCCAACAACATATTCACTCCGGAAGGGGGGATGCATGTTACGGGATTCAAGATGTCGCTGACCCGTATCCTCAATGATTATGCCAAGAAAAACAATCTGATCAAGGAGAAAGACGGGGGCATGACCAGCGAAGACTTGAAAGAGGGTCTGACCGCGGTGGTCAGCGTCAAGCTCCGAAATCCGCAGTTCGAAGGACAGACCAAATCGAAACTCGGTAACGCGGAAGTGCGCGGCATCGTTTCGCAGATAACGGCGGAAGGGCTTTCGGAATATCTAGAGAAGAACCCGCAGGACGCCAGGGCCATGATAGACAAATGCCTTCTTACCGTGCGCGCCAGGATCGCCGCCAGGGCCGCCAAAGACGCGGTTCTTAGAAAAGGAGCATTGGAAGGAATGACGCTTCCGGGAAAATTGGCCGACTGCACCACGCGCGACGCTTCGCGCTCCGAACTTTATATCGTCGAGGGAGACTCCGCCGGAGGCTCGGCCAAGCAAGGGCGTGACAGGATGTTCCAGGCGATTTTGCCGCTTCGCGGAAAATTGGTGAACGTGGAAAAGACGAGCTTGGACAAGGTGGTCAAATCCGACACGTTGAAACCGATCATCATCGCGTTGGGAGCCGGAATCGGGGAAACATTCGACATCGGCAAACTCCGCTACGGAAAGGTCATAATCATGGCCGATGCCGACGTGGACGGTTCGCATATCCGGACGTTGCTCCTGACTTTCTTTTATAGGTATTACGAAGAGCTCATCACCAACGGGAATATTTACATAGCGCAGCCGCCTCTTTACCAACTCAAAAAAGGCAAGGATGTGCGTTACGTTTACACCGACGACGAGAAGGAAAAGGCTTTGGCCGACATGATGGCGAAGGCCGGCAAGAAGGCCGGAAAGGAAGTCGTGATGGAAACGGACGAATCGGGAGAAGTCGGGGAGAAGGTGGCTGGAATCAACATCCAGCGCTATAAAGGTCTCGGAGAGATGAATCCGGAACAGCTTTGGAACACGACCATGAATCCGGAATTCAGGATGATGTACCAGGTGAACATCCAAGACGTCGAGGAGGCGGACAGGATATTCGACATCCTGATGGGATCGGACGTGGAACCGCGAAGAAGGTTTATTCAGACCCATGCCAAGAGCGTCAAGAATTTGGATGTATAGCAAAACGAAACTGCGCCCTCCAAGGGCGTGGTTTTTTTAATGTTTGGAAAATCGCGGGAAAAGGGTTATAATTGGAATAAGATTCACTTCGATAAGCCGCATAAACATAGACAGAAAAATGAACACCATGCCACATTCGCCAGAAAATATGGAATTGCAATATGAAAACCAGGTAAGAGTAGGGAAGGAATTCGAGAAGATAGAATTGGTCGCGGAAAAATTGACCGAAAAATACAAAGAATATACGGAGCTCAAGGGTTTCGTGGATTACCTCAAAGGAATGGAGAAGTTGTTCGCCCAAGCCAGGATCGACAATTGGACCGAAACCAAAGTCAAAGAGGAGCTCGTCGAGAACGAGATACATTTTTTGGCCATCGACTCGGGAGTGGATGAGGACATATTTAAAAGGATTCGCGACGATTTTGGCATGGTCTATTTCACGGTCGAACAGGTCTATGAATCCGCGGAAAAGTTGGCGGAAAAATACGCCGCCTGCGCCGAGTGCTTGGAATTCATAGCATATATGAAAAAAGTCTCATTGCTATTCGTGGAAGCTCAGAGGGAACATCGCGACATCAGGACCATCAAGGAAAGCTTGTGCAAAAGCAGGATCGTGAAGCTTTCGGAGGATGGAAATCCCCAAGTGGAGACTTTGGAGGGAATCAGGATGGAATTCGAAGAGGCGATGATGGAGATGGCGGGAAACACCCGTTGATCGTTACTGACAAACGTGCAAGCCCTAAATAGTTTAATTATAAATTTTCAAAATTGTCCCGGAGTATTCCAATGTTCCGGCTGTTTTGAACAAAGCGTATGAATGAGATCCAAACGTGGGGATCGGCCATCTCGGAATCCTTGGCCGGTCTGGGAGTGAGGTTTTTCAGTTTTCTGCCGACGGTTATCGGCGCGTTGTTGGTTTTCCTGGTCGGTCTCGTGATCGCGAAAGTGTTGGGAGACGCGGTTGAGAAGGGAATCAAATTGACCAAGGTGGACAGGGCCATGGAGAAATCGGAAGTGACTAAGAAATTCGAGGAGGTCGGTTTGGAATTGAGCCTTTCGAAAATTTTCGGTGAAGTCGTGAGATGGTTCCTGATCCTGGTTTTTCTTATGGCCGCCACCGATATTTTGCAGCTCGCCCAGGTGACGAATTTCCTCAACAGCGTCATCATGTACATCCCTAACATCATCGTCGCCATCGTCGTTTTGGCTATAGCGTTCTTGCTCGGGAATCTTACATATAAGATTGTCAGGGGAAGCGTCAGGGCCGCGGGGATAATGAGCGCGTCGCTTTTGGCCACCATCTCCAAATGGGCCATCATAGTTTTCGGACTTTTGACCGCCATGGTGCAACTCGGAATCGCGGAATCGATCGTCAACACTTTGTTCATCGGTTTCGTCGCGGCCGTATCGTTGGCCATCGGTCTTTCTTTCGGTCTTGGAGGAAAGGAAGAAGCGGCGGTTCTGCTTCGAAAAATCAGGGAAGAACTTTCCGAAAGGAAATAGGTTAATTTGCAAATAACCACTCGGCCGATAATAAGTCAATAGTAAAAAAATGAACAAAATGGAAGCAGGGATGGGTTTACCACAAACTTCAAAACAGGAGTTCGTGGCTGAAACTGAAAATAGCACAGATGTGGATTTTGAAAAAAAATTCAACAATAAACGAGTTAATGATATTAAATCAGAGCTCAGTTCGCTTGCGTATGATTTCGAGGAAGGTGATATAAATGTTGATACGGTCAAATATGTAGTAGGTTGGTTATCGGGAGAACTTTACAAAATGGATGCTGATCCGCGAGCTGATAATCACACTCGAAATGCCTACAAGGAGTTAGATAGAATAGTCACAAGAATCGCACCTGTTGAAAGTTCCGAAGAGATTGTCCTGAAGTTGAAGTTGGCTATTGAAAGCTTGGACCAGGTAAGATGAACTGAATGTATCGTCGGACTTTCATTTGGTCTCAGTGGGAAAGAGGAGGCCGCCCATCTGCTTCGAAAGATAAGGGAGGAGATTTCGGAGAAGAAGTAAAAAAGACAAAAAAAGACGCTTTAAAATCCGCCCTTTTCGGGCGGATTTTCATTTGCTCAAAGAATCCTAAAAATAGCGAAAAAACAGGGAATATCGGCCATATCCGGGTGTATTATTCAGCGGATATCGCAAACACTTGACAGGTTTTTCACATCTGCTATTATGTATTTACGTCTAAAAAATATTCGCCACTTAAAAGGCCGATATGGCGCAAGGGGATATAATTCATTTTTCAAATATTTGAGAAATATCCAGAAAAACGAAATTGGAAAAAGCGGGTGAACCAAGAAGGCTGAATAAGTCCTCGGTTGGGTCCGCTGCAAAAGGCGGTTTTTTGTTTCTTGAAAAATTGGTGCGAGAACAACTCATCGGTTCGGCCTAAGGCCGGAACTAGTCGGAAGTTTCCGCATCAGTCACTTTAAAACTGAATAGGAGTCTTTTCATGTGCGTGTAGGGTTATTTCCTTTCCAAACAGCGGAAAAAGGGGAAACTGGGCGCAATACATGATTAGTCAAAAAAGTAGGTCAAAGTCCCATTTCTTTTGCGAGAATGGGCAAAATTGCAACACCGAGAGTTGAAAATATACAAGCAGTTAAGTGATTGTTAACTGCTAACCGTTAAATAATGAAAGGTTACTTAATGCATATGGTGGATGCCTTGACTGAAGTAAGCGATGAAGGACGCAGCAGGCTGCGATAAACCTCGGGGAGCTGTCAAGCAAGCTTTGAGCCGGGGGTTTCCGAATGGGGCAACCCTACGTCTTCGGACGTAATCTCTGACTGAATCAATAGGTCAGAGAAGCAGACCCTGGGAATTGAAACATCTTAGTACCAGGAGGAAAAGAAAACAATTGTGATTCCGCAAGTAGTGGCGAGCGAACGCGGAATAGTCTAAACCGTATCCTTCGGGATGCGGGGTTGCGAGGTAGTCATACTCGTTTGATCGGGGTATGTCATGTTCCCTTAGCAAAATCCTTTGGAAAGAGGAACCATAGCGGGTAATAGTCCCGTATGTGAAAAGCGAACATGCCAGATGAGACTATCCTCAAGTAGGGCGGGACCGGTGAAATCCCGTCTGAATCTGGGAGCACTACACTTCCAAGACTAAATATTACTTCAGATCGATAGCGAACTAGTACCGTGAGGGAAAGGTGAAAAGCATCCCGGTGAGGGAGGTGAAATAGAACTGAAACCATGTGCTAACGAAGAGTTGGAGCGGTCGCTTGCGACCGTGACAGCGTGCTTTTTGCAGAACGAGCCAACGAGTTAGTTTTATACGGCTTGTCTAAGGGGTCAAACCCCCGGAGACGTAGTGAAAGCGAGCCTTAATAGGGCGTTTGTCGTATGGACTAGACCCGAAGCCAGACGAGCTACATATGAGCAGGTTGAACCTTGGGTAACACCAGGGGAAGGACCGAACCCACGAGCCGTGCAACACTCGGGGATGACTTGTGTGTAGGGGAGAAATTCCAATCGAGTTTGGCAATAGCTGGTTCTCTCCGAAATAGCTTGAGGGCTAGCGTCATGTAATTACATCCAAGAGGTAGAGCTACTGAATGGAAATCCGCGGTTCGCCGTAGGCTTTCCAATCAAACTCCGAATTCTTGTGATGCGTATCATGGCAGTCAGAAATCCGGCGCTAAGGTCGGATCTCAAAAGGGAAACAGCCCAGATCATCATCTAAGGTCCCTAAATCTATGTTAAGTGGTAAAGGAAGTGAAGTTTCTTATACATCTAGGAGGTTGGCTTAGAAGCAGCCACCCTTTAAAGAGTGCGTAACAGCTCACTAGACTAGAGACTTCGCGCCGAAAATGTAACGGGGCTAAACATAGTACCGAAGATATGGGATTGCATTTATGCAATCGGTAGGAGAGTGTTCTCTATGCGTTGAAGCCAAAGGGGCGACCCATGGTGGAGTTTAGAGAAGTAAGAATGTTGGCATTAGTAACCACAATTCAGATGAAAACTCTGAACACCGTAAGTCTAAGGTTTCCTGGGCAACGTCGATCGACCCAGGGTTAGTCGGTCCTAAGGCGAGGCTGAAAGGCGTAGTCGATGGACAGCAGGTTAATATTCCTGCACTATGATAATATTCGAAGGAGTGACGCATCTTAGTATACTCTGCGCCTTATTGGATTGGCGTAGCGATTCTGAGGACGTCGTGTAGGCAAATCCGCACGGCATTAAGTCCAAGGGATAACTGGAACTCCGCTTTTGGCGGAGGAACTGAGTAGAGCAGGGTGCCAGGAAAAGCTTCTAAGGTTAATATTATCGTATCCGTACCGAAAACCGACACAGGTAGACGAGGCGAGTAGCCTAAGGTGAACGGGAGAACCTTCGTTAAGGAACTCGGCAAAAAAACTAGACGTAAGTTCGCGAGATGTCTCGCCTGCCGCAAGGTAGGCCGCAGTGAAAATTTCCCAAGCGACTGTTTACCAAAAACACAGGTCTCTGCTAAAGCGTAAGCTGAAGTATAGGGGCTGACACCTGACCAGTGCTGGAACGTTAAGGAGGGAGGTGCAAGCTTTTCTCTGAAGCGCCAGTGAACGTCGGCGATAACTATAATCGTCCTAAGGTAGCGAAATTCCTTGTCAGGTAAATTCTGACCCGCATGAAAGGTGTAACGACTTGGGAACTGTCTCAACGAAGGACCCGGTGAAATTCGACCTACAGCAAGACGAAAAGACCCCGTGGAGCTTTACTACAACTTGGTATTGAATTAGAGTTTTGGTTGCCGAGCATAGGTGGGAGACTTTGAAGCGCCGTTTCCGGATGGCGTGGAGTCAACACTGGAATACCACCCTGCTGAGATTTTAATTCTAACCCTGGTCTGTTATGAGTCACAAAGACTTATAGATGATGAATCATGTATTATACTGATTTATTAGAAGACAATCGAAGTTGTAATCATGGTTCAAAATCGTAATTAATGTTTTAGTGATTCATATCCAGACCGGGAACAGTGCCTGGTGGGTAGTTTGACTGGGGCGGTCGCCTCCTAAATAGCAACGGAGGCGTTTACAAAGGTTGGCTAGGTCCGGATGGAAATCGGGCCGATAGCGCAAAAGCACAAGCCAGCTTTACTGGAAGACCCATAAGTCGATCAGTTACGAAAGTAGAATTTAGTGAACCGACCATCCCACGTAGGTGGGTGGAAGATCATCAGATAAAAGTTACCCCGGGGATAACAGGCTGATCCCTCCCAAGAGTCCACATCGACGGAGGGGTTTGGCACCTCGATGTCGGCTCATCTCCCAAGGGTTTGGCTGTTCGCCAATTAAAGCGGTACGCGAGCTGGGTTCAAACCGTCGTGAGACAGGTTGGTCTCTATCTGCTGTAGGCGTGAGTGCTTGAGAGGACTCTTTCTTAGTACGAGAGGACCGGAAAGAACAAACCTCTGGTGTATCGGTTGTTCCGCCAGGAGCATTGCCGAGTAGCTATGTTTGGACGAGATAACCGCTGAAAGCATCTAAGCGGGAAGCTCACCTCAAGATAAGGCACTAGTCATGATTCGTCATGACAGGACATCCTAGAAGAATACTAGGTTGATAGGCTTTAGGTGTAAGTTCCGTAAGGAATTTAGCCAAGAAGTACTAATATGATCCATTAATCTTTCCAAATTTTACGGTTAGCGGTTAAGAGTTACTTAACCCGAAATGGAAGCGAAACGGTAGTTGCAGTGAAGTAATTGAATACTTTTTTGACACATGATTTTTTAAAGGCAGTGTTCTGGTGACTCGTGCGGTTGGGAAACACCTCTTCCCATCTCGAACAGAGCCGTTAAGCCAACCAGCGCCGATGGTACCCGTTAATTCAGGGAGAGTAGGTCGTCGCCAGAACACTGCCTTTAAGAGAAATTTCGGAACAAGCGCCAAGAAACGCTTGTTTTTTGTTGGCGGAAGATATAACATGGGAGAAGAAACATATAAAAAATATAAAATTATGCGCGACCCGAGGATAAAAAAGAGGATTTTGATCATAACGGCTTATGTGGCCATTTTTTTGACGGCGGTTTTCTTGGTGTATGGCGTCGTTTCCAAAGATCCGACCTGCTCCGACGGCAACCAGAACCAGAACGAGAAGGGTGTGGATTGCGGAGGGACCTGTTCCCCTTGCCGCGACATCTCCGCATCGCAGGACATCTCGGTCGTGGAAAGCGACTTCGTCTTCGGAGGAAATGACACCTATGACGCCTTGGTGAGGATTTCCAATTCCAATTCGAGCGTGGGAGCCTCGTCTTTTTCATACAAGGCTTCGCTCAAAGACGCTTCAGGGGCTGTGCTGGACGAGAAAACAGGCAAAGGTTTCGTCATGCCGGCCGAGTCCAAATATCTCATAATCCTGGGATTCTCCGTTTCCGGAAACGACAATCCCTCCTCACTCGATTTCGTCGTTTCGGAAGTAAAGTGGGAGGAATTCACCAAATACCAAAAACCCCAGCTCGGGGTATATAGCAAGCGCTTCAGTCTGCTTTCCGACATCGTCGGCGGGGAAGCTTACGGCGTGCTTCGCAACGAGAGCGGTTTCGATTTCGCTTCCATCAAAGTCAACGTGATTTTGAGGGACAGTGCGAATAAGCCCTTGGCGCTCAATACCACCGTGATCAATACGGTCAAATCCGGCGAGGAGCGGGATTTCAAGCTCATTTGGCCGTACCAGCTTCCGGGTGAAGTGAAGAATATCGAAACGGAAGCGGAGGCCGACACCTACAACACGCAGAATTTCATCAAGACCTACGTGCCTGACAGGAGTTTCCAATTCCAGCAATAACGCTTTCGCCGCACACGAATTATGATCAACAAGTTATTTAAAGCCGATTGGGTGTTACTTGGCTCGGTGTTCCTGCTTTTAGGGATAGGCTTGGCCGTGCTTTACAGCATAACCAACACCGGAACGGAAAGCTCTTCGCTTACGGTGTTTTGGAGGCAGGTCCTCTATGCCGGCTTGGCCGTCGCGGCCATGCTTTTTTTCGCCCTGAGCAATTTCCATTATCTGCGCTCCTATAGCACTGCTATATATTTCGCCACCCTTTTCGTTCTTTTGTCCGTGCTCATATTCGGGACGACGGTGAGGGGGACTTCGGGATGGATAGGGCTCGGGGCTTTCCGCATCCAGCCGGTGGAGATTTCGAAAATCGCCCTGATAATCTTTTTGGCCAGCTTTATCTCACAAAAGAGAATGGAACTGGGGGAGACCGGAAGGTTGGTGGCGTCCTTCATCCTCACGTCGATCATGCTGATTCTGGTCATCAAGCAGCCGGACTTCGGATCGTCCATGGTCCTTCTTTCCATCTGGGTGGGAATGACCCTGGTCTCGGGAATTAGTCGGAAGCTCATGTTGACGATAGTCTTTTTCGCCGCCATTTTTTCATTCGTGGGCTGGTTCCAGCTCGCCCCATACCAAAAGGACCGCATAATGAGCTTCGTCGATCCGACAAGGGACCCGATGGGGGCGGGATACAACGTGAAGCAGTCCATAGTCGCGGTAGGTTCCGGGGGGCTCACCGGCAAGGGCATCGGCCACGGGTCGCAATCCCAGCTTAACTTCTTGCCGGAAAAGCACACGGACTTCATTTTCGCTTCCATTGCCGAGGAATTGGGTTTTCTGGGATCGACCTTCGTGATTGCCCTTTTCGGCACGGTTTTTTACAGGATAAGGAGGATAGCGCAGACCGCCCCTGATAATTTCGGCTATTTGGTGGCAGTGGGGGTACTGGTCATGTTTTTCGTCCAATCCTTCATCAATATCGGCATGAACATGGGAATTGTCCCGGTCACGGGTATACCTTTGCCGTTTTTGAGTTATGGTGGCAGTTCCCTCATATCCGTTTTTGCCGCGGTCGGCATCCTTTTGAACATATATTCAAGGAGGGAAAGCGCCATTAAGACGGAATATTGAGATTTCGGGGTTGACCGGATAGCCGGTGTATGTTAAGCTTATCTGAGCAGTTTAGGGGGTATCCCAGGGAAAATTTTCAATTTAAAAACAGAAGTTTTTATGAAAGGATTTTCAAAAGAGCTCAGCGACATGGCGAAATGCCCTGTTTGCGAAAAGAAATACAAAAAGCAGAACGCCACGGTGCTGGAAATCGGACAAAAAAGGAACACGGTCCATTTTTCCTGCGAGGCGTGCCGGGTGTCTTCGTTGGTTTTCGTTTCACAAGACCAAATGGGAAGCGTCGGGGTCGGAATCTTGACGGATCTTTCGGGAAGTGAGGCGAAAAACGTTTTCCAAAAGGAATCCGTTTCGACGGATCATGTCCTTTCGGTCTATTCGCATCTGGAGACGATATCGGCATCAAAATAGCGAGGAAGCGCAAGTTTAATATTTTTTTAATTTTTACAAATTTATCGTATGAACAAGATTGCACTGAAAGCGACTGTCAGGGATGTGGTCGGAAAAAAAGTGAAAAAGATCGTGAAGAGCGACGGTATGATTCCGGCTGTCCTTTATGGACATGGAGAAGAAAACAAGAACCTCTGGGTGAAATACCTGGATTTTTCGAAGGTATATGCGAAAGCCGGAGAAAACGCCATCGTGGATATTGAGATCGACGGTAAGAGCCATCCTTCTCTCGTTTATGATACCCAGCTTGAGCCGATGAGCGGGAATTTCTACCACGTGGATTTCTTGAAAGTGAACATGAAGGAGGACGTGCAGGCTGAAATTCCGTTGGAATTCGTCGGAGAATCCGCGGCTGTCAAAGCGCTCGGAGGAGTTTTGATCAAAACTTTGGAAGAAGTCGAGGTCAAATGTCTTCCATCCGAACTGCCTTCCAATTTCGTAATCGATATTTCCGCGCTGGCTACGTTCGATGACCAGATCAAAGTCGGAGACATCAAAGTCCCTGCCGGAGTCGAAATCATGGACGACATGGACACGGTGATCGCCTTGGTGGAACGCCCAAGATCGGAAGAGGAGCTCGCTTCTTTGGATGAAAAAGTCGAGGCCGACGTGACCAAAGTCGAGGGAGTGGTGAAAGAGACTCCTGCCGCCAATGGAGAGGAAGAGAAGAAGGAAAAGAAATAATTCAAGTTTCGGAGATATTCCAAGAAACGTCCTGCGCAAGCGGGGCGTTTTTTTGACCGAAAGCCCGGGCGGTGGTATAATGGGGCGCAGATGGGTATCAAGATAAAAAACAAAAGAAAACTTATTTTGGGAATGCTGACGCTTGCCATGTTCGTCGTGGCAAGTTTTTCTTTTTATAATTCCCCGGCTTTCGCCGAGGACAGTGCCGATGACGTCAAGGACAGCATCGACAGTATTGAAAAGAAATTGGAAAAAGAACAGGCGGCCAAAGCCAAGCTTGAAGCCGAATTGGCCCAGATCCAAAATTCAGTGTATTCCACTCAGGCCCAGATAGACAAAACCAGAGCTCTTATTAAAGAGTCAGAGGCGAACATTTCCAGAATGGAGGAGGACGTCAAGCAACTGGGCGAGAAGATCGATTTCCAAAAAGAAATCCTGAAGAATTTGATCCAAGAGGTTTATATGCGAAAAACGGAGCCTATTTTGTCTATGGCAATCTTCAAGGGGGATTTTTCCAAAGTCTTCGGAAGAGTGGACAGTTTACTGAGCATGGAGGAAAAAATTCTCCAGATCGCGCAGGAGGTCAGGGAAACCAAGGAGAAGGTCGAAGCGGAGCAGGAAAAGATAGCGCAAGCCAAGGAGGATCACGAGAAGCTTCTGGAAAATAAGGTCGTTCAGCAGTACGCTCTTTTGGCTGACAGAGCGGAAACGCAGGATGATATAGAAGATAAAGAGGCTGTTATAGTAAAACTCAGGGAAAAGCTTGCTGACTTGCAAAGCGACCTGGCAACTTTAACAGGCAAATCATTCGATGCTAAGGATATTCGTGAGGCAGTTGAATTTGCTAGTGATCATACCGATGTTCCAGAAGGTGTACTGTACGGATTTTTAGGAGCGGAGACGCACTTTAACGCCAACACTGGTCAGTGCACTTATGATGAAGTGGAAGATGCTGCCATGAAAAACTACTCTAAGCTTTTGAAAATAAGCAAGAATTGGCAGGCTTCAATAGATAAGCTAGAGGAAAGAAGGGATATTTTTGAAGATATCGTGGATGACTTGGGATATAGCAAAAAGAAGAAAGTCTCCTGCACTCCTAGGTGCGACCTGAAGATTTCTGGTAAAACATGGTCATGTACTAATGGGGGATATATCGGACAGGGTGGGGCTATGGGTGTCGCGCAATTTATGTCCGATGTGTGGCGATATGGTTATGAGGCAGATATTCGCAAGATAACAGGGCACAAAACTCCGGATCCATGGAGCTTGACTGATGGGGTTTTGGCTATGGCGCTAAAACTTGAAAAAGCAGGAGCTAATTCCAGTAAGGAATCAGTTATCAAGAAGGCGTCTATTAATTATCTGGGAACTTTTAATCAGAGTTATTATAATAATATTATCTACTGGTCTAAGAATTATAAGCTTATTTTTGATTAAAATATTATTTTTCGAAATAGGCTTGCATAACGTTGTTTTTTGACTTTTTTTACTTCTTGACCGATAATGGCCAGATGATAATTTGACCCTGTTAAATCCGCTTATAGCGGTGCGCTTTGCGCAATTTAACAGGATAAACCCTGTTTTATGGATAAATTTTACATCACAACTCCGATCTATTACACCAACGCCAAGCCTCATATAGGGCACGCCTACACGACCGTGGCCTGCGACGTTTTGGCGCGCTGGAACCGCCTTCAGGGAAAGGAGACTTTTTTTCTGACCGGGACGGACGAGCACGGTGCCAAAATCGAAAAGAAAGCGAAAGAGGAAGGGCGCGAGCCGCAGGAATTCGTCGATGAGATTGCGGCGGTCTTTGTCGATCTTTGGAAGAGGTTGAATATTAGCAACGACGGTTTTATCAGGACCACTTCGCCCCAGCACAAAGCCGCCGTCCGGAAAGTTTTGCAAACTCTTTATGATAACGGTTCAATATACAAGGGAACATATAAAGGGCTTTATTGCGTGGGATGCGAACAGTTCAAGAGCGAGAACGAATTGGTGGACGGGAAGTGCCCCGACCACAACGCCGTTCCAGAAGAGATGGAAGAGGAATGCTATCTGATGAAGATGAATAAATGGCAGAATACGCTCATTGAAAAAATCAAAAGCGATGAATTCAAGATCCAACCTGAAAGATACAAGAAGGAGATTTTGTCGTTTTTGGAAAGCCAGAAATTGGAGGATGTTTCCATTTCCCGCAAAAACTTGGCCTGGGGAATACCGCTCCCGTTCGACAACGAGCACACGACCTATGTTTGGATCGATGCGTTTTTGAATTATTTGACCGGGCTCGGTTGGGACGGGGACTTGAAAAACGTTCCGGCGATGTGGCCGGCGGAAGTGGAGATGCTTGGAAAGGATATCTTGCGCGTCCATGCCACTATCTGGGCGGCGACGCTTTTGAATCTGGGAATCGAGCTTCCGAAAAGCTTTTTCATCCACGGGCATATCCTTTCAGGCGGAAAGAAGATGAGCAAGACGCTTGGAAACGTGATCGGTATTGATGAGATGTTGGAAAAATTCGGTGTCGATGGCACGAGATATCTTTTGATGAGCGGGGGGACTTTTGGGGATGACCTTGATCTGACCATGGAAAGGATGACGGAGAAATACAACAATGATTTGGCTAATGGTCTGGGAAATCTTGTTTCAAGGGTAATAAAATTAGGTGAAAAAGTTGATATCGGCACCATGGATATTCTCAAGATCACAGAAAATGACAAAAGATATCCCAAGATAGATCAGTCAATATTGCTTATAGATAAGTTCGAAATAGATGGAGCGATCCAACATATATGGGACTTGGTAAGGGGAGATAACAGATTTATTGAGGATAATAAGCCCTGGGAACTGGCAAAAAGTGATGAAGAAAAATTCAACGAAGTCATGTCGAAACTGTTGTCGGATCTTTCCGTAATCGCGCACTTGCTGAAACCTTTCATGCCTGAAACTTCGGAGAAAATAAGAACCGCCCTTGAAACCAGAAAGGCGGAACCACTCTTCCAAAGAATCAAATAACAGCTTTTCAGGCTTTAGCTTCCTGGCTTCTTAGTTTTGAATTTCCTAAAAAGCTGATTCCTAAAAAGCTAAAAAGCTATGTATTTCGACACCCACGCCCATGTGAACTTCTCCGCCTATAAGGATGACGGGGAAAAAGTTTTGAAAAGAGCCCTCGACGGAGGTGTTTTCGTCGTGAACGTCGGTTCGCAATATTCGACTAGCAAAAGGGCGGTGGAATATGCGCATAAGTTCGAGGCCGGGGTCTGGGCGGCGGTCGGAATCCATCCGGTGCATCTTAAGGTGGGAAAATTCGTGCACCGCGATGAGAACGAATTAGAGGAAACTGAGTTCGCGACCAAGGGGGAGGGTTTGGATTATGAGAAGTTTCTGGAATTGGCCAAGGATGAAAAGGTCGTGGCGATCGGAGAAGTCGGATTGGATTACCATCATTTCGAAGAAGGCGACGACGTGGCCGCTTTGATCAAGAAACAAAGGGAAGTTTTGATCGAGGCCATCAGACTGGCCAACGAGGTCCGAAAGCCGGTGATGCTCCATTGTTGGGACGCCTACGACGACCTTTTGGAAATCCTTGAGAAGCATCCGGTGGTAAAGAAGGGTGTGGTGCACAGTTTCATCGGGTCACACAAGACCGCCAAGAAATTCATCGAATTGGGATATAAAATAGGACTCAACGGCATCGCGACCTATGGGGAAAGCTATGACAAGCTGATCCGAGAGGTGGATTTGAGATATATCCTTTTGGAAACGGATTGCCCGTATCTCACCCCGCGCCCGCTTGAAAAAGGCCTTCGCAACGAACCTTTATTTGTGAAAAATGTCGCCCAGAAAATCGCGGACGTGAAGGGGGTTTCCGTGGAGGAGATAGGGCGGATTACAAGCGAAAATGCCAGGAAAATTTTCGATATTGACACGTCCCGTTTTCAGGCGTAAAATGGTAGGTGGTTCCTGAAACACCATCTATGAGCGAGAAAAACAAAAGTATTAAACAGTTGGTATTTGGCATGGCCGCCTATACGAGCGCTTCCATCATGGGACCGCTTATTATTTTTGGCGGGTTCGGATACTTTCTAGACAAGCTTTTGGGGAAGTACCCGCTCTGGACTTTGGTTTTTTTGGCAGTCGCATTCGTTTTGACGAACATCTTGCTTTTCCGAAAAATCAAAAAACTCAGTGCTGTCATGGAAAAATACGGAGAAGAAATGAAGAAAAAGAAGCAGGAGGAGGAGAAAAGCGCAGAAGAAAAGAGAGATAAAAATGATAACAATTCCTAGGATCTAGGATTCGAAAAAAATGGAACTCAACATCTCATTGGCACCGGACATACTTTTCTATATCGGAAGCCTTCCGGTCACCAACACCTTAATCGGATCTTTCGTCATAAGCGCGGTCATCATTGCGGCTATGCTTTTGGTCAAGAAAAGATTGAAAAAGGACACTCCTGGAAAATTCCAGAATTTGGTGGAATTTCTGATGAGCGGGGCATATGATTTCGTAGTTTCGATAATCGGAAGTGAAAAGAAAGCCAAGAAGATCTTTCCGTTGGCTTTCACGCTGTTCATCTTCATTTTGGTTGCGAACTTGGCGACTTTCATTCCCGGCCAAGCGGCGGTGACGTTCAACCGGGGCGGGGAAAGCGTCGCGATCTTCCGGGCGGTCATGGCTGATTATGGGATGGTGTTTGTGATGACGATGATCACCGTTATTTTGGTACAGATCGTCGCGATAGCCGTGCACGGACCGTTCGGGTATATGGGGAAATTCTTCAACTTCAAGAGTCCACTCAGTTTTTTTCTGGGGCTTATGGATATCGTCGGGGAATTGGCCAAGATAGTCTCGTTGTCATTTCGTCTGTTCGGAAACATATTCGCAGGAGAGGTTTTGGGCGCGGTGATGCTTTTTTTGGCTCCGTTTTTGGTACCGCTTCCGTTCATGTTCTTGGGACTGCTCAGCGCGGTCGTCCAGGCATTCGTGTTCGCAGTGCTCACCGTGGTGTTCGTGAAGCTGGCATCGGAAATAGAAGAAGAGGAGTTAGTGGAAGAGGCCAGTATGTAAATTTGGTTAAATAATTAAGTAATTAATAATAAAAAACATATGGAATTAGAAGCAGCAAAAATGCTCGGAGCCGGTATCGCCATCGGTTTGGGAGCTATCGGACCCGGAATCGGAGAAGGTATCGCAGCCTCAAAGGCGCTTGAAGCTATCGGAAGAAACCCTGAAGCTAGCGGAAAGATCGTGCCGCTCATGTTCGTCTCGATGGCTATCGCGGAATCGACAGCTATCTATGCTCTCGTTATCTCCCTGATCATACTTTTCGGTTAGAAGACGCAGACTTCGGTTTTAATGTCTTGGGACTTACGCATTTGCTCTTGCTCGAACGAGCCTCTATGCGCTATGCGCAAATACTCATTCTTGCGGCGATCAAACGCGCAAGTCCCGTATCTAAAACCGAAGAATAGTGGATTTTAATTAAAATTAAGTTTTTATCGATATGGAACTTTTTGAGGCTCTTGGTCTGAACGTGAAGATACTTTTGGCGCAGCTGGTTAACTTTGCTGTGTTGCTTTTTGTGATTTATAAGTTCGGATACGGTCCGATCATGAAGGTCCTTAATGACAGGCAAAACAAAATCGAAAAGGGCATCAAGGATGCGAACGAAGCCAAGGAAAAATTAGTCGAAATAGGGAACAAAGAAAAAGAGGTGTTGGCCGAGGCCAGAAGGGAAGCGCAAGAGATAATAAAGAAGGCGCAAGCGATCGCTGAGGAAAGCAAGGCGGAAGTGGTGGAAATAACCAAGCAAGAGGCCGCTAAGATCATGGCGGACACGAAGAAGAAAATCGAACAGGAAAGGGCCCAGATAATGAGCGAGGTGAAGGGCGAGATCTCGGAGCTTATCATAACCGCGACAGAAAAGATCATCGGCAAGAAAATGGACGCCCAGGAGGACAAGCGCTTGGTGGAGGAAATAGTCGGAGGAATAAAATAATTTAAAAATATGAAAGTTTCAACAACTGATTACGCGAAAACCTTATATGAGATGACGAAAGGGAAGTCCCAGGGAGAGATCGACGGGATCGTTTCCGATTTCGCGAAATTTTTGTTGAAAAAAAGGCAGGCGGGAAAAATCGGAAAAATCTCCGAGAAGTTTTCCCAGATCTGGAACGCGAAAAACAAGACGGTAGACTGCGAAATTTCGAGCGTGCAGAAGTTGGACGACCAGGTCGTGGAAAAAATCAGGAAATATGTCGCCGAGAAGTACCACGCTGAGAAGGTGAATGTGGAAAACAGGATAGACGGGAAATTGAAAGGTGGAATCGTGATCAGAGTCGGAAACGAGATGATAGACGCGAGTGTTTCGGGAATGATTTTCAGGTTAAAAAAGTCATTAACTAATTAAAAATTAACGGACTAACGAATTCACGAATTAAAAAATGCGCCAATTCGTTAATGTGTTAATGGGCTAATAAAAACTTATATGAACAAAGGTTATATCATCGAACAGCTGAAGACGCAGATTGAGAATTTCAAGACCGAGGCCAAGACTGAGAAAGTCGGCAAGGTTTTGGAAGTGGGGGACGGAGTAGCCAAAGTTTCCGGACTTTCCGACGTGATGGCATCCGAAATCGTGGAATTTGAAAGCGGCGTCATCGGCGTGGCTCTCAATCTTGAAGCTGACGAAGTCGGAGTCATGATCATGGGCGACTACACCAAGGTCAAAGAAGGGGAAAGCGTGAAGTCCACTGGAAAAATCCTTTCCATTCCTGTTTCTGAAAAAATGATCGGACGTGTGATCGATCCGCTTGGAAAAGTCATCGACGGCAGAGAGGAGATCAAGACCGACACCTATTATCCCGTTGAAAAAATCGCCCCTGGAGTCATCACCAGGAAATCCGTGCACCAGCCAGTGCAGACCGGTATCAAGGCCATCGACGCGATGATCCCGATCGGACGAGGACAGCGCGAGCTCATTATCGGTGACCGACAGACCGGAAAGACAGCCATCGCTATCGATACGATCATCAATCAGAAAGGACAGAACATGAAATGTATCTATGTCGCGATCGGACAGAAGGAAAGCAAGATCGCCAGGATCGTGGCCGAATTGGAAAAGGCCGGAGCGATGGAGTATACGACCGTGGTCGTGGCCGGAGCGTCCGATCCTGCGGCTTTGTCATTCATAGCTCCGTATTCCGGATGCGCTTTGGGGGAATTTTTCATGGACAAAGGCGAGGACGTTTTGGTCATTTATGACGATCTTTCCAGGCACGCTTGGGCGTACCGCCAGGTTTCCTTGATTCTTCGCAGACCGCCGGGACGCGAAGCCTATCCGGGAGACGTTTTCTATCTGCACTCACGTCTTTTGGAAAGAAGTGCTAAGCTCAACGAAGATTTCGGGGGAGGATCGCTCACGGCGCTTCCCATCATTGAAACGCAGGCTGGAGACGTTTCCGCTTACATTCCGACGAACGTTATTTCGATTACGGATGGACAGATTTATTTGGAATCGGACCTTTTCTACAAAGGAGTCCGCCCTGCTGTGAACGTGGGTCTTTCGGTTTCCCGCGTGGGAGGATCGGCCCAGATCAAAGCCATGAAAAAAGTTTCCGGAAAGCTCAGATTGGACCTCGCGCAGTTCCGCGAGTTGGAAGCTTTCGCGCAGTTCGGATCCGATCTTGATGAGAAGACCAGGGCCCAGATCGAAAGAGGAAGAAGGACTGTGGAGATTCTCAAGCAAGGCCAGTATGAGCCCATGAGCGTCGAGCACCAGGTGGCGATCATCTATGCGCTGACCAACGGTCATCTCGACGGAGTGGAGGTTGAGAAAATCAAAGAATGGGAGAACGATTTCCACAAGTACCTGAAATCCCAGGCGAAATACGCGATCGAAATCATCACCGAAAAGAAAGAACTTTCCGACGAGGTGATCGAGGCTTTGGAAAAAGCGATCAAGGAGTTCAAGGAAATATATCAAGCGTAAACTCGGAATTTTTAATTTTAAATTTTTAATTTTAAATCAATTTTTAATGACTAAATGAATTAATTTTTAAAATTCGTTCATTTTGATTTCATTTTAAATTTCAAATTTATCATTTAAAATTTTCATAGACATGGCTTCAGGAAAGGATATAAAAAGAAGAATAAAGTCGATCGACGGCACGAAAAAAATCACCCGTGCGATGGAGATGGTTTCGGCCGCCAAAATGAGGCGGGCGGTTTCCTCGGTGTTGGGTCTTCGCCCATATGCGCACTTGGCTTGGAGCGTGTTGACGAATTTGGCAAGGGCTTTCGAAAATTATAAGCACGGATTTTTGGAAATACGGGAAGTGAGAAATATCCTGGTCGTCGTAGTGGCTTCGGATCGCGGACTTTGCGGATCTTTCAATACGCAGATTTACAAGAAACTGAAAGAGCAAATCGCACATCCTGAAAGCCTCAAGGTCAACAGGGTTGGAAAAAAACGCATTGATTCGAAGATTGCTGATCAGGATCTGAAATTTGATTTCATAACAGTCGGAAAAAAAGGTGAGGGAATCGTGAAAAGGCTGGATAGGCAAATCGTCGCCACTTTTCCGGATGGAGCGAGTTTTGTGGGCATTGAGAATATCAGACCGATTTCAAAAATCGTCACGGACGATTATCTGGCGAAGAAATATGACAAGGTGGTGATCGTGTATACGGATTATATTTCCGCCATGGTCCAGCAGACCAGGATCAGGCAGGTGCTTCCGATTTCCAAGATAGATATCGAGAAACAAATCGCCGAGATCGACGTTTTGGCCAAGGAATATGGATTGGACGAGCCGAAAAAGGAGTACAAGGTGGAACCTTCACCGGAAGAAGTTTTGAGCCTGATTTTCCCAAGGATAATCGACATGCAGATTTTCCATGCGATTTTGGAGTCTGCCGCTTCCGAGCATAGCGCCAGGATGTTGGCGATGCGCAACGCGACCGACGCGGCCGGGGAAATGGGCGACGATTTGAAGTTGGCGTACAACCAACTCCGCCAAGCGAAGATCACGCAGGAAATCGCGGAGATCAGCGCCGGGTCAGCCGCGCTTGGGTAGGAAGTTTATAAAGTCATAGAGTTTGTAAAGTTAAAATGTGTCATTCTGAACTTGATTCAGAATCTCGGAAACGGGATTTTGATGGAGTCTGGAATGGTAAGTTTATTTAAAACGTTCCAATCTTCTTTTGATGATTAACTTTTCTTGGCGCCAAGAAAAGTTACAAAAGAAGCGCCGCACGAGCTTGTTGCTGGGGCAAAGACTTCGCTCTTCGCTAAAATTTACACTCCGCTGCTCTACGTTTCAAAATTTTTTAACGCTTATCGCTCGTCTTTTACCTACGCACTGCGCTATGTGCGGATAGGAATACAAAATGCAAATTCAAAAATGCGATTCAGGATTCAAGTCGATTGAATTTTGAACAGTACTTTTGAAAAAGAAAAAACCGCCCCTTGCAAATCAAGATTCTGATTTGTAGGTAGCGGCTAAGGGAGCAGAAAGGTATTTCCTACTTTGGTGATATCAGCGTGAGAATTTTTCCCGTAAACTCTATCGCACCACACAATCCGATTAATCCGAGAATGGCACGTGCGACATCGAGAAAGGGAATAACTGGAAGATCCAGTATCAGGCCGAAATAAAACAGGCAGAGGCAAAGTATGATGCCCAGGATGTAAACGAGGAGTAGACCTGCTTTACTTGAAGGCAATTGAATATTCATGGATTTCCTCCTTTGCGTCCGCCCGCCGGCATTATTTTTTTCTTGATTTCCTTGATTGCCAGATTGATGCCTATCCCAATAAATATGGGGGATAAGAAAACAGCGATAGATCCCGCTAGGTCTTCTTTTGAGGATAATGTGAGTGGAGATGAGACTATGAGGATTAAACACTCCAAGAAGATGACTCCTAGGCCAATGAAAAATCCGGGCATAAAACCTCCTGCGTTTATGGGTTGATGGGAAAGGACCGATACTCACGGCTAACTATCAATTATACACCCAAATTGACGATTTGTCAAGCACGTAAAGTCGCTTTGTGACCACGTTTCACGGTATTGAATTCCGACTAGCGTATTTTGCCCTAAATAAGGCGGAAAACGGCAATGGGAATTTAATAGATAAAAAATTTAAAATTATATCATTAACGGACTAGCGAATTAACGGATTCTTTAAGTCCCATGCGTTAATTCTTTAATGCGTTAATCGATAATAAAAAATATATGAGTAATGTAGGAAAAGTATTGCAGGTAATCGGGCCGGTCGTTGATGTGGAATTCGCGGAAAATCTGCCGGAAATCTATAACGCGCTGGAAATCAAAACCGCCGACGGAGGGAAATTGGTTTTGGAAGCGCACCAGCACCAGGGAGGCGGAAAGGTCCGCGCCGTGGCTATGGGGGCGACTGACGGCCTCAAGAGGGGGATGGAAGTCGTGGACACCGGAGCGCCTATCGCCGTTCCTGTCGGAAAGGAGACCCTAGGAAGGATGTTCAATCTT
>LCPX01000014.1:0-2055 GCA_001003855.1 Candidatus Moranbacteria bacterium GW2011_GWE1_49_15
TATGGATAAGAAAAAAACGATCTCAATTGCGATTACGGTACTTTTCGTGGCAGGTATGGCGACCTGGTATGTTTTTTTTGACGGAAAATCCGGAAAAATGGAGATTTCCCAAGAAAGCCAGACAGTCGAAGAAAAAGCGGAGGAGCAGATCATTATCGAAGCACCCAAGGAGGAAACCGTTGAAAGCGAAGCGTCGGAGGAGAAGTCCCCGGAGCAGGTGGTGGAACAGTTCAAGGAAGAGCAGAAAAAACCCACGGAAACGGTCATTAAGCCGGAGGAAATAATCAACGAGCCGGCCGAGCAAAAAACCGAATCGTCTTTGAAAATCGTCGACAAGTCAGTCTCTTTCGGATTTCAGAACTATTCTGGCGAGAGGAAAATAGACACGGTCGTTTTGCACTCTTCTTTCAATTCTTTAGGGGGCGACCAATATGACGTGGACAAGATAGTCGGAATTTACAAGAGTTACGGGGTCAGCGCCCACTATATCATCGGGCGCGACGGAACGGTTTACCGCTTGGTGGAAGACAACGACATTTCATATCACGCAGGCGTGAGTTCCGTGCCGGACGGCAGGACTAACGTGAATTCGTTTTCGATCGGGATCGAAATCGTGGGGAACTATGACGACGGTTACACGGCCGAGCAATATGGGGCGGTGTCCGCCCTGGTGGAAAAGATCAAGGGTGATTATGATATCAAATACGTCCTGGGGCACGACCAGATCGCGCCTGGAAGGAAAACCGACCCGTGGAATTTCGATTGGGACAGGATTAAATAATGAGATTAGTTGAATAGAAAAAGGAAATTAGTTTAGGAAAACAGAAAATGGAAACCAGGAAACCACTTATTTCTTTTTTCCAATTTCTTGAACCACTTTCTTTTTTCCGATCAACTATTTTCTATACAAACTATGTTATTAAAAATAATTCTCGAAAAATCAACCGTCAAACTCGTTTTGAAAGAAGGTACGAAAGATGTGGCGGAAACGTCATGGCTTGGTGATTTTTCGCTTTCCGAAAGGCTTCTGCTCGAGATAGACATCCTCTTGGAAAAGAACAACTTTTCCAAGGAGCAGGTTGAAAAAGCGGTCGCCATTTATGACGAGCAAAGCAGTGTGACTTCGGCGCGCATCGTGCAGACGGTGGCGGACGCGTGGAATGCAGCGCGCTAGTGCGCTTGGATCAGGAAACGCGCTTCGCAATGTTCGGGTCGGAATGCGAAGCCGGTGCTTGATCAGTTGAAATTCGATTTTGTAATCGGATTTTTTTGTTGTATAATATAACCACATTAAATTTCTTTTTAAAAACCTCCTCGGACAAAATCTTGGAGGACGAAAACAAAAAAATGAACAAGAAACTTAGCAGTGAATTCGCCGTAGCGGTGATAGTCGTAGTCGCCGGAACGTTCGGATACATCTTTTGGAAAGGGGCGATGAACATATCCGTCGACAGCTCCCCGACTATTTCCATCAGAAATGAAAGTCCCGTTCCTGCCGAGATGGAAAAAGAAGAGAAATGGAAACTTTTCAGAAACGATAATCAGGGATACGAATTCTCTTTGCCGGAAAATTGGAGGTTGCAGGAGGGAGGCGGGAAATTCGTGGCCGAGGATAGGGCCGAGGAAATAAGCGTGACCATCGAGGAAAACGAGAAGGGTTATTCGGCGGAGGAGCTGTTTGCGCAAACCTTGGAGGACGATGAAAACGCCAATGTCCATCCTTTGGTTGAGGCTAACGGGGTGAAGATAGAGAAAAGGGAGGCCGAGGTTTTGAACCAGACCGCCAAAATCATCCAGGGAGAGGACGTAATAACTCTGACATACCTCGGCCGCAGCGCCGAGCAATCCGTCGAGCTTTTCAATAAGATCTTGCCCACCTTCAAGGCGGTAAATTAGGAAAGTCCTCTATGTGTATAAGTTGTGCGTAACGAGGGAGATCGGACGCTACCTTACCGAAAGGGACCCTTGACAGTCCCTTTTTTATGTGCTAAATTCAACCTACATTCACGATCTAGGAAAGTACGGGTACTTTATTCCAATCTTTTTAATCCCCCC
>LCPX01000014.1:2068-18500 GCA_001003855.1 Candidatus Moranbacteria bacterium GW2011_GWE1_49_15
AATACTCTTAATTTTAAACTCATTTTTGAACTTCTGAGGCTTTCGATAAATTAATCGAAGCGTACGGAAGAGCAAATGAGGGCTGTTTTTATGCTCAAAGAGAAAAAAGTCCTGAAAATCAGGGATTCGTATGGTTCCACCTCGTCGCTTTCCAAGAGGAAATTCTTCAGAAAGCATCTCATGGTCTCATTGCCCAATCTTATCGAAGGCCAGATCGATTCGTATAATTGGGTTTTGGAGAAAGGTCTTAAGGAGCTTTTTGACGAAGTGAATCCCATCGGGGATTTTACCGGAAAGGATTTGGAATTGTCCTTCGTCGATTATTATCTGGACGAACCCAAATACGACGAGCTTACAGCCAAGAGCAAGAACATCTCCTACGAGGCCCCGCTTCGCGCTAAAGCCAGGCTTATCAACAAGAAGACCGGAGAGGTCAAGGAGCAGGAGATATACCTCGGAGATTTCCCGGTCATGACGGACAGGGGAACTTTCGTGATCAACGGAGTGGAAAGGGTCGTGGTCAGCCAGCTCATCAGGAGCTCGGGTGTGTTCTTCACAATGGAATACCAGAAAGGAAAGAAACTTTTCGGATCGAAGCTCATCCCTAACAGGGGAGCTTGGCTCGAAATAGACACGGATCTCGCCGGCGTTATCAATGTCAGGATCGACCGCAAAAGGAAGATCCCGGTAACGGCGCTTCTTCGCGCTTTCGGAATGAGCTCGGATGAACAGATCATCCAGACCTTCGCGGATATCGACAACGGTGAAGTCAATTATATCGAAACGACCATCGCCAAGGACATCACCAAAAGCCAGGGAGAAGGATACAAGGAAATATATAAGAGGATCAGACCGGGGGACTTGGCTACCGAAGAGAACGCCAAGCAGTTGATCGACTCGATGTTCTTCAATTTCGAGAAATATGATTTCGGCAGCGTCGGAAGATACCGCATGAACCAGAGGCTTGCTGTCGAAAGGGAGGACAATGAGGAAAACAGGATCCTCCGTTTGGACGATCTTATTTTGGTCATTCGGGAAATCATCAGACTCAACAACACGCCTAACGCTTTGCCTGACGACATCGACCACCTCGGAAACAGGAGGGTTAGAGGAGTGGGCGAGCTCGTGCAAAACAAGCTCCGCGTCGGTATGGCCAGGATGAGCCGCAACATCAAAGACAGGATGAGTACTTGCGACGTGGCGACCGTGCTTCCGGGGCAACTGGTTAATTCCAGACCGGTGGCGGCCGCTATCAAAGAGTTCTTCTCATCTTCGCAGCTTTCACAGTTCATGGACCAGGTCAATCCTTTGGCCGAGCTTGAGCACAAAAGAAGGCTTTCAGCCATGGGACCGGGAGGACTCACGAGGGAAAGAGCCGGATTCGAAGTCCGCGACGTCCATTATTCCCATTACGGAAGGATTTGTCCGATCGAGACTCCTGAAGGACCGAACATCGGTCTGGTGGGACACATGGCCACTTACGCCAGGATCAACGAATTCGGATTTTTGGAGACCCCTTACATCAAGGTCATGCAGGAAATCGGGCCGAAAGCCGAACTGCTCGTCGGCAGGATTTTGAATGAGGAAATCGCCGGAGGAAAAGTCGGAGAGAAAATCTCTGAGGAATTGGCCAAGAAGATCGCCAAGGAAAAGAAGGAGAACGTGAAAGTAAAACCATACATAGTTGATCAGATAGATTATATAAACGCTACGGTGGAAGACAGGATGGTCATCGCCCACGCGACGATCGAGCTTGACGACGAAAGGAATATTTTGGAGGAATTCGTCGAAGCCAGGATCCAGGGACATCCCGGAATGATCGAAGCCGCCAAGCTTGATTACCTCGACGTGTCCGCCAAGCAGTGCATCTCGGTCGCGACCTCGCTCATCCCTTTCATCGAGCACGACGACGCCAACCGCGCCTTGATGGGATCGAACATGCAACGCCAAGCCGTGCCTTGCATCGTTCCACAGTCCCCTATCGTGGGAACTGGAATCGAAGACAAAGCCGCCGGAGACAGCGGCCAGGTGGTTTTGGCTATGAATGACGGAGAGGTCATCGAAGTCGACGCCGCCCATGTCGTGGTTAAAGAAAAAGCGCCGGCCGGAGCCAAGAAGGATTATTTCAAGAGGACATACAACCTGTTATCTTTCCAGAAATCCAACGCCTTCACTTCCATGAGCCAGTCTCCGAGAGTGGAGAAGGGGCAGATGGTGAAGAAAGGACAGCTTCTGGCCGACGGAGCCGCAACGGACAACGGAGAATTGGCGCTCGGACAGAACGCCGTCGTAGCTTTCGTTTCTTGGAGCGGATACAACTTCGAGGATGCTATCATCCTTTCCGAAAGGCTTTTGCAAGAAGACAGATACAGCTCGATACATATCGAAGATTTTTCAATAGACGTGCGCGACACCAAACTTGGGCCGGAGGTCGTGACCCGCGATATCCCGAACATCGGAGAAGAGAGGCTGAAGAACTTGGATGAGACCGGAATCATCAGGATCGGAGCGGAAGTTTTTTCCGGAGACATCCTGGTCGGTAAGATCACTCCTAAGGGAGAGGGAGACCTTACTCCGGAAGAGAGGCTTCTCAGGGCCATCTTCGGAGAAAAATCCAAGGACGTGAAGGATTCCTCGCTCTACCTTCCTCACGGAGAGAAAGGAAAGATCGTGGATATCAAGATCCTTTCCCGCGAGCAGGGAGACAAGCTTCCTACCGGAGTCATCAAGCAGATCCAGGTTTCCATCGCCCAGCTCAGGAAGGTCTCCGTCGGAGACAAACTTGCCGGTCGTCACGGAAACAAAGGTGTTATCTCAAGGATCGCACCGGTCGAAGACATGCCATACCTTCCGGACGGAACTCCGGTTGACGTGATCTTGAACCCGCTCGGAGTCGTCAGCCGTATGAACATCGGACAGATTTTGGAAACCCACCTCGGATGGGCGGCGCTGAAATTGGGATACAAGGCCGCTACCCCGGCTTTGGACGGAGTTACCGAAGAGGATATCAAAGCCGAACTCAAAAAGGCCGGATATTCGGAGAGCGGAAAGACGAAACTTATAGACGGAAGGACCGGAGAATATTTCGATAACGAGGTGACGGTCGGAGTCATGTACGTGATGAAACTGAACCACTTGGTTGAAGACAAGATACATATGCGCTCGATTGGACCGTACTCATTGATTACCCAGCAGCCTCTCGGAGGAAAAGCGCAGTTCGGAGGACAGAGGTTCGGAGAAATGGAAGTGTGGGCGCTCGAAGGATACGGAGCGGCTTACACCTTGCAGGAAATGCTCACGATCAAATCCGACGACGTTTTGGGAAGATCGAAAGCGTACGAATCCATCATTAAGGGAGAACCTATTAAGAGCCCGAATATCCCCGCATCGTTCCATGTGCTTGTTAACGAACTCAAAGGTTTGTGTTTGGATGTGGAATTGGTTGGATCGCAGGCGATAGAAGAAGAGGAGGACGAAGAGCCTGGAGCCGTGATAGATATAGACCAACTATAGCCAACCCGATCATCTAATTACTTTATAAAAAATCTTAAGTCTAACAACATTATGGAAAATATCACCAAAGTAAGTGATTTCAGTAGTGTGAAGCTCAAGCTGGCGAGCCCAGAGGAGATCATGAACTGGTCGCACGGGGAAATCACCAAGCCGGAAACCATCAATTATAGGACGCAGAGATACGAGAAGGACGGTCTTTTCTGCGAGAAGATCTTCGGGCCTTCGAAGGATTGGGAATGCTATTGCGGGAAATACAAGAGGATCAGATACAAGGGGATAGTCTGCGACAAATGCGGAGTGGAAGTCACCCGCTCGATCGTCAGGCGCGAAAGGATGGGCCACATCAAGCTGGCCGTCCCGGTTTCCCATATCTGGTTTCTGCGCGGAGTCCCTTCCAGGATCGGCCTAGCATTGGGAATATCGCTGATGGAGCTTGAAAAAGTAGTGTACTTCTCTTCATACATAGTGAAGGACGTCAACGAGGAAGCCCGTGAGTCGGTGCTTGCCCAATTGGAGCAGGAATACAAGACGAAGCAGAAGGAAGTCAAAGCTTCCAAGGCGGACAGCAAGGATGCCGAGAAAGCCCTGGAGGAGCTCAAGGAGCAGTTCAGGGGGATCAAAGATGATCTCAAGAGCCTGCATCCTATGCAGATCCTTTCCGAGTTGGAATATTTCAACCTCTCGATGAGATTCGGGCAGGTTTTCACCGCGGGAATCGGAGCGGAGGCGGTAAGGTCCATTCTTGAAAGGATGGATGTCGACAAGACGATCAAGGAATTGAAAAAGGAGATAGACGATGAAGACGTCACCGATAAGAAGAAGGTCCTCAAAAGGATGAAGTTGTTCCAGGGATTCAAAAAATCCGGACTCCATCTTGAATGGATGCTTCCGACCGCTATCCCGGTCATCCCGCCTGATCTTCGCCCGATGGTAGCTTTGGACGGAGGACGTTTCGCGACTTCCGATCTGAACGACCTTTACAGAAGGATCATCAACAGGAACAACCGTTTGAAAAAACTGATGGACCTTGGAGCCCCTGAGGTTATCACCAGGAATGAAAAAAGGATGCTGCAGGAAGCGGTGGACGCCCTTTTCGACAACAGCGCCAGAAAGGGACAGGCCAGCGTTGCGGCTTCAACAGGACAAAGAAGGGCCTTGCGCTCATTGGCCGACGCTCTCAAGGGAAAGCAGGGAAGATTCAGGCAGAACCTTCTCGGAAAACGCGTGGATTACTCCGGACGAAGCGTTATCGTAGTCGGTCCGCAGCTCAAGCTCCACCAAGCCGGACTTCCTAAGAAGATGGCCTTGGAACTTTTCAAGCCTTTTATCATCAACAAGCTCATAGAGAAAGAATTCGCGCATAACGTGAGGACCGCCGGAAGGATGGTTGACGCCGAGGCTGAAGAGGCGTATGTGATCTTGGACGAAATCATCGAGCACCACTACGTGCTTTTGAACCGCGCACCAACGCTCCATAGGCTTTCGATCCAGGCCTTCCAGCCTGTACTGATCGAAGGGAAAGCCATCCAGGTGCATCCCATGGTTTGTGCCGCTTTCAATGCCGACTTCGACGGAGACCAGATGGCTGTGCACGTTCCGCTTACGGAAAAAGCAAGACACGAGAGCCAGAACTTGATGCTTTCAGCCAAGAACCTTCTGAAGCCTGCTTCCGGAGAACCTATCGCGGTTCCTTCGAAGGATATCGTGTTGGGAGTTTACTATATAACCCATACCAAGAACGGCGTGAAAGGGGAAGGTAAGATATTTTCTTCCGCGGACGAAGCCATCTTGGCTTACCAGAGCAACGCTGTCGCCATAAACGCCAAGGTCAAATTGGACTATGAAGGATCGGTAATCGAGACTTCGGTCGGAAGGATTATTCTCAACGACATCCTTCCCGAGGAGCTGCGTTTCATCAACGAGGAGCTTACCGCCAAGGACATCAAGGTTTTGGTGGCTAAATATCTCGCGCTCAAGGGACAGGAAGAAACGGCCAAATTCATAGATAGGATCAAGAAACTCGGATTCGATATGGCGACCAGGTCCGGAATCAGTTGGGGAATGGACGACCTTAAGGTGCCCGCCGAGAAGAAGGCGTTCATCGAAAAGGCCGAAGCCGACGTTGAGACCGTCAATTCCCAATACAACATGGGACTTCTCACCAACGAGGAAAGGAAGGCCCGCGTTATCGAGGTTTGGAACAGGGCCAAGAACGCTATCGCCGACACAGTGAAGGCTTCGTTGGACAAGGAAGGACCTGTTTACACCATGGTCCATTCCAAAGCCAGAGGTTCCGAATCCGTAGTGGTGCAGATGATGGGTATGAAAGGTTTAGTGGCCGGTCCTACCGGAGAAACCATCGAGCTTCCCGTCAAAAGCTCCTTCAAAGAAGGATTCAACGTGTTGGAATACTTCATTTCGACCCATGGAGCCCGAAAAGGTATGGCTGACACCGCCCTTCGAACGGCGACTGCCGGATATCTTACCCGAAGGCTGGTGGACGTTTCGCAAGATATCATAGTCCGCGAGGATGATTGTCAGGACAAGGAGGGGTCGTTCCTCTACAGGTCCGATTCCGACAGGATAGGCCTCTCTTTCGCCCCAAGGGTGGAGGGAAGATATGTGGCCGAGAACGTGGCCGATCCCAAGACTGGAGAAATTATCATCAAGAAAGGGACTTTGGTTGAGAAAGCCGTAGCCAAGAAGATCGACGAGTCCGGAGTTCCGCAGGTGAAAATAAGAAGCGTCGTGACCTGCAAGACCAAGCGGGGAATCTGCAAGAAATGCTACGGAGTGGACCTCGGCAGATCGGAAATCGTCCAGACTGGACAGGCGGTGGGAATCGTGGCTGCCCAAGCCATCGGTGAACCTGGAACCCAGCTGACGATGCGTACCTTCCATATCGGAGGTGTCGCGGGATCCGACATCACCCAGGGTCTTCCTCGTGTCGAGGAAATCTTCGAAGCCCGTCCTCCGAAGGGAGAAGCGGTCATCATCGAAGTCGATGGAAAGGTTGTCGACATAATCGATGAAAACAAGAAGACTATAACTGTCAAGATAGAGGTCCAGAACAAAGCCAAGGATATCAAGGAATACCAGGTGCCTTCCGAAACGACTTTGATAGTTGAGAAAGGACAGCTCATCGGCAAAGGAACGGCCTTGAACGAAGGACATATCGACCTTAAGAAGCTCTACGAAACGATGGGCAAGGAAGAGGTGCAGAGATACATCGTCCGCGAGATCCAGGAGATCTATGCCTCTCAGGGAGAAGGGATCAGTGATAAGCATATCGAAGTCATCGTCCGCCAGATGTTCTCTAGGATGAAAATCGTAGAGGCGGGAGACACCGATCTTATCCCGGGAGATGTCGTCGAGAAGGATCAGTTCAACGAGGCGAATGAAGAAGCGCTCGCCGGAAAGGGAGAGGCCGCTATCGGAGAAGAATTGATCATGGGAATCACCAAGGTCGCCCTGTCTACCGAATCCTTCCTCTCGGCCGCATCCTTCCAGGAAACCGCCCGCGTTCTGATCAACGCCGCGGTTACCGGAAAAGATGACAAGCTCAGGGGGCTCAAGGAAAACGTGATTATCGGACGCCTCATTCCTGCGGGAACAGGTTACCGCGAAATCGGAAAATAGTTTTCAATAGGCGCCGAACCTTCAATCGGCTAGGGGAATCAACTTCAAAAAAAACGCTCCGCTCAGGCGGGGCGTTTTTTTTGCGCACGGTGTGGATAACTGATAGTTGCAGTGATAAAGTATCAGTGATAGAATATCACCAAGGAGCGCGGGGGTGTTCCGAAATAATAATTAAAAAACAAAAAATATAGCAAAATCATCAGACGGTGTCTTAAGCGGCTCTAAAGGTTTAAAAAGAATAAAAATATGAAGCTTACTTCCAAACAAAGGAACATCCTGGAATCCATCCGGGATTTCACGGACAATAGGAGGGAGAATCCCACCAGCTATCGCCTGCATAAACACCTTTCTTCCATGGGGGTGGAGGAGAGTCTGAAGTCGATCATGCAGGTCATAGAGGCGCTGGAAAAGAAGGAGCTCATCAGGAGGGACGGTGAAAAAAGGATATATCTCGTGGAAAACGAGAACTATGCCGATCTCCAGAGCGTTTTCTCTGTGCCCTTGTATGGGCTGGCATCTTGCGGAGAAGCCTTGGCCTATGCCGACGGAGGCGTGGCGGATGATTTTTTACAGATCTCCAAGAGTCTTTTCTATAAGTCCGATCCCAAGAGACTCTTCGCGGTGAAGGCGTTGGGAGACTCGATGAACAAGGTCGGAATCAATGACGGAGACTACGTGATTTTTGAAAAATCAGAAGGAACCGAGGATTTCAATGGGAAAGCGGTAGTGGCGGTCATCAACGGCATGGCCACTATCAAGAGGTTCAAGAAACTCGGGGACGGGGTCATCGGCCTGTTTCCGGAATCCACCAACAAGACACATCATCCGATCTATATATCCGAAAACGATTCGATATTGATTGCCGGAGTTTTCAAGAAGGTCTTGCCGGTGGCGTTCGTGAGCATCTAAAAAAGCCCTCGATTGGGCGAAAAACAAAAAATATGGAAGCGGAAAAAGTGGCGCAGGAATTGTTCCTTATCTGGCTCGAGGGCAATTCCCGCGAATATGGCGACAAGGATACATTTGTGGTAGAATAGGTCTATGGGAAGAAGAAAAAAAGAAGAAATAGAAAAAGAAAAAGAGGAAAAAAAAGCCGTTCTGCATGGCGATGTCAAAAGGGGGACCTTTGCGGTTTTCCTGTTCGCATTGGCGATTCTTTTCGTGTTGGGATTTTTCGAGCAAGCCGGACCTTTGGGGGATTTTTTGGATAAGATAGCCGGTTCGCTCTTCGGTTGGGGCAAGTGGCTTTCTCCCTTCATTTTGATCGCGGCCGGGATAGTCTTGCTTTTCAGGAAAGAAACACTCTTTTACGTTTCCAAGATGGCCGGGCTGGCCGTCATATTCCTGAGTATGCTCACTTTTTTCCACATTTACTTCGACAACAAGGAATTGCTTGAATTCGCCAAGGACGGCATAGGGGGAGGCTATATCGGATACGGACTAGCCGTTCTGCTGATAAAATCCACAGGAAGGATCGGCGGTTCAGTCATCCTGTCCGCCTTACTGCTCTCCGGAATCATTATTGCTTTCAATTTTTCTTTGGTAACTTTCGTCAGGAAGTTTGTCAGGAAAAAAATGGAAGCAATGGAGAGTTCCAGGGATAACATGGAGGAGGAAGAAATCGACGAGGATCCTGATCCGGTCGTCGAACATGTGGCCGAGCCGATCGGGCAAGAGGAAGACGAGCCCAGATTCGTCGAGAATCCCAATGAAGAAGACGAGGAGACCGAAGTCAGGATGCCTATCATGGAAAAGATATTCAAGAAGAAAAAAAAGGTCATTGACGAGGATTGGGAGCTGCCGCCGCTTGGGCTTTTGGAAGCTTCGACTGAAAAGGCTCTGGGCGGGGACGTGAACAAGAATGCCAAGATAATCCAGGACACTTTCAAGCATTTCGGAATAGATGTCGAACAAGGGGAGATTAAAACCGGTCCGACGGTGACCCAATATAGCTTTAAGCCGGCGGTAGGAGTGAAATTGACCAGGATAACCGCGCTCAGTAACGATTTAGCATTGGCTTTGGCCGCACATCCGATCCGTATCGAAGCTCCTATTCCGGGAAAATCTTTGATCGGAATCGAAGTCCCGAACAAATCTATCGCGATGGTCAGGATGAGGGAACTTTTGGAGACTCCGGAATTCGAGAATAGGACGTCGAATCTTTTGTTGGCGCTTGGTAAGGATGTGAGCGGAAGCTTCATCTATGCGGATCTTAAGAAGATGCCCCACCTCATGATCGCGGGCTCTACGAACAGCGGAAAAAGCGTTTGCGTAAACACCATCCTTCTTTCGATGATATATCAGAACTCTCCGGAGGACCTCAAGCTCATCCTTGTCGATCCGAAGAGGGTGGAACTTTCGCTCTATAACGGAATCCCGCACCTTCTTTCGGACGTGATCGTGGAAAATGGGAAAGTTCTTAGCGCCCTCAAGTGGGCGATAGGGGAGATGGAAAGAAGATATAAGAAATTGCAGCTCAGCGGTTCGAGGGATATCGTTTCATACAACAAGAAGGCGGAAGCCGGAGAAATCGTGACAAGTGTCGATCCTGAAACCAATGAGACGATCGAAGAGGAAATCGAAAAGATTCCATACATAGTCATCGTTATCGATGAGTTGGCAGACCTGATGTCGACGCACGGAAAAGAAGTGGAGGGCGCGATCATCCGTCTGGCCCAAATGGCCAGGGCTGTGGGAATCCACTTGATAGTCAGCACTCAAAAGCCAGTCGTCACGGTGATTACGGGGCTTATCAAATCAAATATCCCGACGCGCATCGCTTTCAAAGTCCCATCCCTTACCGATTCCCGCACAATGCTCGACAGTGGAGGCGCTGAGAAGCTTTTGGGCAACGGAGACATGCTCTTCCTTTCGGTGTCGGCGACCGGCATGAAGCGTATCCAGGGAGTATTCGTTTCGGAGGAGGAGGTCAAGAAAGTGGTTTCCTTCGTTAAGACTCAGAAGATGGAAAGGGGAGAGGAGGAGATCGGCGAGAACATAGTCGCGGGAGCGCCGGGCGAGCAACAGGAATTGGATCTGCCTACCGAGGATAAATTGGATTTCGGTTCCATGAAATTCGAAGATTCGAGCGATGACGATCCGCTATTCGAGGAAGCCAAGAACACGGTAATACAAACAGGCAAGGCTTCGACGTCTTTCTTGCAAAGGAAATTCAGGATAGGATATGCGAGAGCTGCCAGATTGATCGACATTTTGGAAGAAAAAGGTATCATAGGCCCTGGGGACGGGGCTAAGGCGAGGGAGATATTGGTAGGCGCCAAAAGCGGTCCGCGATACGATAATGACATGGAAGATCAGACGGAGAGGGATAAATGGCAAATGTAGAAAATTTTGAATATGGTCCGATTCACTACAAAAAAGATCGACTCGATGACTCTTGGAGAGAGGATGAAGAAGCTTCGTAGCGAAAGAAGACTCAGTCTCGGTGAGATTTCCAAGGGTACGAATGTCCAGGCCAAATACCTGGAATGTCTCGAGGAAGGTGATTACAAGAAGCTCCCCGCACAGGTTTATGTCAAAGGATTCCTTCGCAATTACGCCAATTTCATGGGAGTGAGCGAGCAGTCTTTGCTCAGGCAATACGAGATGGAACAGAAGATAGCGCGCAATATAAGGAAGGATGAGGAAGAGGTGGCGGGCAACGGCAAGCCGGAAAAATTTTCCAGTTTCGTGGTTACCCCTAAGATGATGGTGATCGTCTTGAGCGTCATATTCGTCTTTTCCGGATTTGCCTATCTGTATAAGCAGGTAGACAATTTCGTCTCCACTCCGAGACTGGTCATAAAAAAGCCTCTTGACGGATCCAGCGTGGAGGGTCGGAGCGTGAGACTTACGGGAGTAGCCGAAAAGGATTCCAGGGTATACATCAATGACCAGCCCATCTTGGTCAATGAAAACGGAGAATTCAGCGAAGATGTGGGATTGGGGGAAGGACTTAACGTCATAACGGTGGTTGCTAAAAACCAGTTCGATAAGGAATCCAGGCAGACCATTTCGGTCAATGCCAATTATCATAATGTCGTTGAGCCCATCTCGGAATCAGGCTCGGTTGAGAGGGGGGACGCGGGAGAGGGAAGGGAGTTCGGCTTGGAATTGCACGTAATCTCCAATCCTACCTGGATATCTGTCGAGGCGGATGGAAACTTGATGTATAGCGGAGTGCTTCTTCCCGAATCCGTGCAGAAATTTGAAGCCAAAGAAAAAATCAGCGTAACCTCAGGAAAAGGAAACGATACGTTTATAAAATTGGAAGGAAAAGAAGAGGAAGTTTTAAGCGATGAAACAGGTGTGGTGCGCGACATAATATTTACCCCCGATGGACGCGCCCAATAAATTAAATTGTTAAGATCTCTCATCGTTACTGGTTGTATTTTTTTGCGCCCATTTAACGATATGAAAAAGTTATGGCTAAGAAAATAGCAAAAGGGGAGTCTGTTGCGGAAGAAAAAAAAGTGGACATCGTCGTCAGTGAAATCAGGGAGAAATTCGGCGAGGGGATGATCATGAAATTGGGGGATGTCCGCAGGGTCGACGTGGAATCCATTCCGACCGGATCGGTCTCGCTCGATATCGCTTTGGGAATCGGCGGCGTGCCAAGAGGGAGGATAATCGAAGTGTATGGTCCTGAGTCTTCCGGAAAGACGACCTTGGCTCTTCACATCATCGCGAACGCCCAGAAAAAAGGAGGGACTTCGGCTTTTGTGGACGCCGAGCATGCTCTCGATCCGGAATATGCCAAGAAGATCGGCGTCAAAATAGACGACCTGCTCGTCTCCCAGCCGGACACGGGGGAGCAGGCGCTCGACATCGTGGAAACGCTGGTCCGTTCCAACGCGGTCGATGTCGTGGTCATAGATTCCGTCGCCGCTTTGGTTCCCAAGGCTGAAATCGAAGGGGAGATGGGTGACCAGCATGTCGGTAGACAAGCCAGGCTTATGTCGCAAGCCCTTCGAAAACTGACCGCGATCGTCGCCAGGTCCAACGTCATCGTAATTTTCATCAATCAGATCAGGATGAAAATCGGAGTGATGTTCGGTAATCCGGAAACCACTTCCGGAGGACAGGCTCTTAAATTTTATTCTTCGGTCCGCCTTGAAGTCAGGAGGTCTGCCCAGATCAAGAAAGGCGAAGATGTGGTTGGAAACAGGGTGAAGGTGAAAGTCGTCAAAAACAAAGTCGCTCCGCCTTTCAAGGTTGCGGAATTCGACATCATGTACAACGAAGGAATTTCGCTGGCTGGTGACATTATTGATTCCGGAGTGAAGTTTGAGGTTGTCAAAAAATCCGGAAACTCATATACCTTCGAGGAAGTGAAATTGGGAGTGGGTAGGGAGGCTGCCAAGACTTTCCTTCGGGAAAATGAGAAGATCGCCCAGAAGATTTTCAAGGAGATAGCCGCCAAGGCCAAAATATAGGACAGGTACAAGGAATTGGGAAAACAAAAAAACCGCCAGGAGGCGGTTTTTTGTTAGGATCGGATTTTCTCCAAGAAGCTGGAAGGCTAATTCGCCAGCCGGAGGACTAAAGAGATGCTCCTATGCTCTGGAAACGTATGTTCCTGTTTCCGTGTTCACGATTATCTTGTCGCCCGTTTCCACGAAAAGCGGGGTGGTGACTTTCGCTCCGGTTTCCAAAGTGACGAGCTTGTCTCCGCTCGATGCGGTGTCTCCTTTGATACCAGGAGGGGCATCGGTAACGGTCAGAGTCACTTTCACGGGAAGCTCTATGTTTACCGGGTTGGAATTGAAGTTTGAAACCGTCACTTCCGTTCCTTCTATCATCCAGAGCGCCAAGTCCCCAATCACATCGTGGGAAAGGGAGAATTGATCATAGGACGAATTGTCCATGAAATTGTAAGCGTCACCTTCCTTGTAAAGATATTGAGCTTTGGATTTGGAAATGTCCGCTTCCTCCACTTTGTCAGCTCCCTGGAAAGTCTTGTCGATCATCGCTCCGGTGATGAGGTTCTTGAGCTTCGTGCGAAGTACCGCTCCGGCTCTTCCTGTCTTGGAATGCTGGGCGGAAAGCACGACAAACGGCTCCTCGTTCCAAAGGATGTTCTTGCCGTTTTTTATTTCGTTTATGTTAAGCATGGAAGTTTATAAAGCCTATAAGGCCCATAAAGTCCATAAAGTCCTAAATTTTCATGTAAGCTTTATGGACTTTTGACTTTGTGGACTTTCAGCTTGAAAATTTATTTGACCACGAAAGGCACCAAAGCCATGGTGCGGGCTCTTTTGATGGCGTTGACCAAGGCTCTCTGGTGTCTCGTGCAGGTGCCATGCCTTTTAGGGGGATAGATTTTTCCCTGAGAGTTCATGAATCTGCGGAGCATGTAGGCTTCCTTGTAGTCGATTTTTTCGATTTTTTCTTCGCAGAAAAAACAAGATTTCTTTTCCATATGGATTATCAGTTAGAATTTATAATTTAGAACGGTACGTCTTCAAGTCTTATTTCTCCCTGTTCCTCATCCAGGTTGATGGTGGGGATTTTTTCAGGAGCGGCGTTGTTCCTTTGCGGGCTTGCCTGCTTGGGAGCGGAATTGTAATTGGAATTCCCTCCGCCGGCTCCCGGTTTGCTTCCGAACTGCATCGTTTCGGCCACTATTTCAGTCGTTCTTCTTTCGACCCCGTCTTTTCCGGTGTAAGCCCTGGTTTGGAGCCTTCCTTCGAAAAAAGCTTCCTGTCCTTTGACTAGGTATTGCCCGGCCACTTCAGCCGTTTTTCCCCAGAGGACGATGTTATGAAATTCCGTTTTTTCCTGCTTCTGTCCGTTTTTGTCCGTCCAGAAATTATTGGTCGCCAAACTTATGGAAGTTACGGTTTGTCCGGAAGGGGTGGTTCGCAGTTCAGGGTCCCTGGTGAGGCGTCCGACCAAGATGACTTTGTTTACGTTCATTTTTTAAATGGCTATGTTGCCGAATGGCCATGTTTTTAGATGATCCCTTAGCAACAGCGCATTTTAATGGTTAATGTTATCTGCCGGCAAAGCGGCAACCTAACGATATAACAATTTAGATGTTGAGGATTTCCTCAAGCTTCTTGTCTATGCTCTCTTCCTCCTTCTTCTCGCTCCGAGGAGCTTCTTTTTTCGGCCTCTCCCGTTTGTCCCTGCTGGCTACCTCTTTTTTGGCTGGAATAGCCTCCTTTTGCTTAAGCTCAGGAAGTTCATTCGCTTTGACTATGAGAAACCTCAGAACATTCTGGTTCAGGTTGAGTTTTTTGGTTATGACCTCTATTTTGGCGACTTTCTCTTCGCCCGCATCCTCTGCCCAGTAATCCACCTCCGGCATGTCGAATCTTCTGGCGATATAGATTCCTTTGATCTGGTGCTTCACTTCGTAGGAAAGTTTCCTGCGGGTGATGACCTCCATTTCTCCGAAGACAGCCCCTTCGTCGGTGAGCGTTTGCTCGACTTCCTTCTTGATGGCGTCCAGCTTTTCCTCGTTGTTTTGTCCAACGAGATAGAACAGTTCGTACTGCATACTTTTTCGATTAGATTAATTATGATTTACAACTTGCTTATCCGGCCTTTTTTCAAATAAAAAGCCGCCAAATAAGAAAATCCAGTTCCTTTGGCGGAATATTTCTGACCTGGTCCCTTTTTAGGCGCAGGGCGGGTCAGACTCGGACTTTCTTAGTTGTGGAAATAGTCTATCACGGGTTCTGCTTTTTGGCAAGACCCGGAAGATTTGTCAGGTATTAAGGCTCCGGATTTACCCGCGGCTTATTTTTTGTTATACTGAGGGTGCCGTAAGTATGACTTATCTTCAATTTTGGCGCTACGGAAACGCGCTTCCATATAAAAAATAAAATAAGAAAATGGAACAATCAACCAATAATGCTGGCCAGCAGAACGAAAAAAGAGGGAAAGGCAGAGGAAAGGAAAAGGGGCCGGCAACTGGAAACGAGCAAGCGGCTGAACCGGCCAAGGAGAAAGATCCGATCCAGGAAAGGTTCGAATCCGCCCAAAAAGCTTTGATGGCGCATGAGATCAAGGAGTCTTCAACCAAGGTTTTCATGGATATGTGCGCGGAGAGAAAGGGGGCTAACGGCAAGATGTCGCCGGAGGACCAGCAAATGTTCGACAGGGCCAAAAAGGATCTTGAAGAAATGTCAAAAGCGAAGTTCACCCTTCAGGTGGTTTTCGATAATGCGGAAATGAGGAAGGAATTGGCTGAATTGAAAAAGCTTATCAAAGAGGGAATATTGACAAAAGAGGAAGGGGCGAAAGTGGAAGAAGCTTTGACGGCGGATAAGCCGGCGGAAAAAAGCAAGGAAGAGCTGGAAAAAGAAGCTAAGGCGGAAATAGCATCCTTGGAAAAAATGAAAACGGACGACAAGGCCAAAAAGGAATTTATGAAAAAATACGGTTTCAGCGAGAGGGAGTTCGATGAACATGTGGATGCCAAGATTTGGAAATTGAAGAACCCTACTGAAAAAAAGAGCGAGGACGGTAACCAAGGAGGGGAAAAGGGAAAATCCGAAGGAGCAGCCTCGTCCGTAGAGAAGAAAGGCGAAGCGGGAGCGGAGTCGCCTGCAAAACCCGAGGAGGAAAAAAGATATCTCCCCAAGGAAGCGGAGGGAGTTTTCAAGGAAGCTTACGAAAAGCAACAAAAGAAGGAAAAGGGCCGCAGCAATTGGAAGTTCGTTTGGGAAAGACTGAAGGGTTTTGCCACTTTGGGATTTTGGGAATTCCATCAGGCTGAAAAATTCCGCACCAAAACCAAGGACAGCGCTGAGGATATAATGGGGGATGCCAGAGGGATCAAACAGGTCGAAAGGTTGGATTTGGAGGCGGCGCTGGAGGAAGCCGGCGTGATCAGGGAGATGGCCGAGGAAGATAAGAAGATCACCAAAGACGGAGGGATGCACAAAAATGCCATCAAGAAATATTCAGAAGGTATAACCGCTCAAAAAAAGGAGGAAAACGGAAAGCTTATCAATACGATCATAGAGCAGTCGACCAGGAATTTGGAATTCAGTTTGAAAAAATATAAGGATCAGTTCGGTGATTCCGCCGTAACGACCGATAAGTTGGACGCTTTCAGGTCAAGACTTAGGAAGGAATTGGACGCCCTTCAGAGAGGATTTATCAATGAAGGAGAGCTCCAGGGCAAAGGAGGGCTGGCTATGAGAGGTCCGTCGAAAGTCCGCGAGGCTATCTTGGCGAAACCCGACGCTTTCAAAAAAACCATCAGGGAGAGTTTGGATTCGAAATATTGGAAAAGGTATGTGTACGGAGGTGTTGAGATGTTCAT
>LCPX01000015.1 GCA_001003855.1 Candidatus Moranbacteria bacterium GW2011_GWE1_49_15
ATATTGAAATACAAAATCAACCGCTGCGCCCAGCTTTTGGCCGAGTCCGCTTTGAACGGGGAAATCAAGCAGGCCGTCATGGAGAACATCGGCAAGGCGACTGAAGACGGTTTGGATAAACTCATCGATTCGTTGGAGCGGGAAAAGATGGAGATGGAGAGGTTCGCCAGGGAGCTTGGGGAATTCGAGAAGGAGGAAAATGAACAATGGGGAAGATTGGAGCGGGAACAGAAAGAAATAGCCCGGCGATTGGCGGATGAATTTTTGGCTGAAACCTTGAAGGGCGGTCTGGATGGAAACTAGGCGCCGCGCTTCCGCGAAGAAAAGATAGGACCATCTGCCTCCGGCAGGTGGTTTTTTGCCGGTGGACATTTTCGGGGTAAGATTGTAATATAGGAAATCAAAAGTCCGCGATATATTCAAAATAAGAACAATATGCGTTTCGTTTTAGATAAAAAATTCAAGCCGGCCGGAGACCAGCCCAAGGCGATCGAGGAGCTGGTTTTGGGCTTGGAGCAGCGAGGCAAATTCCAGACGCTTTTGGGAGTGACCGGATCCGGAAAGACTTTCACGATGGCTAACGTGATCGAGGCCGTGCAAAAACCCACCTTGGTGATCGCGCCGAACAAGACCTTGGCGGCCCAGTTGGTCCAGGAGTTCCGGATGTTCTTTCCGAAGAATTCCGCGGAATATTTCGTCTCCTACTATGATTATTACCAGCCGGAAGCTTATATCGCGTCTTCGGGGACTTATATCGAAAAGGAAGTGGAGATCAACGAGGAGATCGACAGACTCCGCCATGCGGCGACTTCCGCTTTGCTTTCCCGTCGTGACGTGATCATCGTGGCTTCGGTTTCCTGTATCTACGGTTTGGGTTCGCCGGAATATTACAAGGAAGGGACTATCGAGGTGGAAGTCGGCAGACAAAACAGCCGGGAAAAGATCATGCAGGGAATGGTGGAGATGCAATACCAACGGAGCGACGTCTTGGCCAGGGGGAAATTCAGGGTAACGGGTGACACGATCGAAGTGATGACTCCGGGAAGGGAGGTTATTACCAGGATCGAACTCGCCGGAGGAAAAGTCGACAGGATCCGGGAATATGATTTTTTGACCGGGGAGAAATTGGGAACGTTGGAAAGGACATTGATTTTTCCAGCCAAGCACTTCGTCGTGCCCGAGCCCATTATGCAGGAGGCCTTGGAAGAGATCGAAAAAGAAGCCGAGGAGCGGGCGGAATTTTTTAGGAAAAATGGCAAGCTTTTGGAGGCGGAGCGGATAGAGCTCCGGACCAAGCATGATTTGGAAATGATGAGGGAGATCGGTTATTGCAACGGTATCGAGAATTATTCCAGGTATCTGACCCAGAGGGAGGCCGGCGAGGCGCCATACACTTTGATGGATTATTTTCCTGACGACTATCTGCTTATTATCGACGAATCGCACGTCACGGTGCCGCAACTCGGGGCGATGTATAACGGGGACCGCTCGCGCAAGACCGCGCTCATCGAAAACGGTTTCCGTCTGCCGAGCGCCTATGATAACAGGCCGCTCAAGTTTGAGGAATTCGAGAAGAAAATAAACCAATTGATTTTCACTTCGGCTACCCCGGGAAAATATGAAAAACAGAATTCCATGCATGTGGCGGAGCAGATCATCCGTCCGACCGGACTTTTGGATCCTGAAATAACTTTGAAATCCGCCAAAGGGCAAGTAAAAGACGTCCTTTCTGAGATTGAAAAAATAGTCGAGAAAAAAGAGAGGGTGCTTATCACGACGCTCACAAAGAAGCAATCGGAAGATCTGTCGGAATTCTTGAAAGAGCATGGAATCAAGGCGGAATATCTTCATTCTAATGTGGACACATTGGACCGCGTCAGGATTTTGGAGGGACTGCGCCGCGGAGATTTCGACGTGCTCGTCGGAGTTAACCTTTTGCGCGAAGGTTTGGATCTTCCGGAGGTTTCCCTGGTGGCTATTTTGGACGCGGATAAGGAAGGGTTCCTGCGGAGCGAGACCTCGCTTATCCAGACGATCGGGCGCGCCGCCCGAAACGTGAGCGGACGCGTCATCCTTTACGCGGACGAGATAACCGGCTCGATGAAAAAGGCGATCGACGAGACGAACCGCAGAAGGAAATTGCAAGCCGAATACAACAAGAAGAATAAGATAACCCCGCAGACGATCAGGAAAAACATCAAGTCTATCATCGACCATGAAATCAATCCGGTCGTTGCGCCTGATTTTTCCAAATTGGAATCGCTGGAGGACATCGGCGCTTACATAAAGCAGAAGGAAAGGGAGATGAAAGAGGCGGCCAGGGCCTTGGAATTCGAAAAGGCGGCGCTCATCCGAGACGAGATCGGACAGCTTCGCAAGATGCAGCTCAAATAGGGTTGCCATTGACTTTTTACTTCAAAAATGCTATAATTATCATTGGTTCTTTGAAATGGGAAGCCTTTTTGGACAGAGCAAGTAATCTTCGGGATTGCTTTTTTAGTCCAGAATAGCGCAGCAGAATACCAACCCTTTCAATCATCCAAGGAGGATGCTCATGCAGGCAGAAGTGACGGCGAAGAAAGAAATGGTTTTGGCAGTCTTGTTTTTACTTTTTCTCTGTTTTTCCGCTTATGCGGAGGGGGTGGATGATTCTGCCATGGAAGATTACTATGAAATGCAAATCTTTCTCATGGCCAGCAAGCAGTTGCAACTCAACAAGGAAATTTCCGCGAGTTGCCGGCTTGTCGGAGCGGATACTTTCATTTTACTGGAAGAGGTTAGCGAGGCGAATCCTCGGATGATGGATCAAGTTAGGCAGAAAGTGGAGACGGAACTCCTCAGTGCTTTGGAGATGTTGAAAGAAAACAGGAAAAGGCTTTGGGGTTTGATTATTTCCGATAGTCAGGAGAATCCTTTGGCGGTTTTTGCGGAAGTCATCTCCAACCAGGAGGAAATCCTCCTCTACCTGGAGCACGTAAGGCTTATAAATGAGAAGGCGATCGCTTATCTCGAGGCTAAAGAGGCGGTCGACCTGGTAGCGGACACTGAATGACAATGGGGCTTCGCGCATGCGCGGAGCCCCTTAAATTTGCCGAATTGATTTATCGTCCGGGAATTGGTATATTGCATTTAACGGGTCGGAGGAAATACGTAAGAGCGAAAGCCTAAAGCCGAATGCGGCGCAAGACGGCGATCTGGAAATCGACAAAGGACATTGCTAACACAACCAATGACAACTGGTCTGTCCGAAGTTGATCTTTCTTGGAAAGCCCCAAAGGCTCTTGAGTTAACTCCAACCCCGGCCATCCCCCAAGGATGGCCTTTTTTCTTTGTGGATTCTTTGAATTGATTTCCGGCCGATTGTGTATTACTATATCAGGAACCCGAAAAAGGGGGAGTTTTTACGTCCAAGGGACAATCGATCATTAATCATACATACATAGACAAAATTTGTGAAAAAAAACATAGATAATTTCGACCATTTCGCCAAGGAGATCATAGTCAAGGGCGCGCGCGAACATAATTTGAAAAACATTGACCTGGTCCTTCCGAGGAACAAGTTCATCGTGTTCACGGGGATTTCCGGAAGCGGCAAATCCACCTTGGCTTTCGACACGATTTTCGCCGAAGGACAAAGGAGATATCTGGAAAGCCTCTCATCATATGCGCGCCAGTTTTTGGGGCAGATGGACAAGCCGGACGTCGATTATATCGAAGGGCTTTCGCCGGCGATTTCGATCGACCAGAAATCCACTTCTCATAATCCCCGTTCGACCGTGGGAACCGTGACGGAAATCCATGATTACCTCAGGCTTCTTTATGCTAAGATCGGGATCCCGCATTGTCCCGAGTGCAACCGCGAAATTTCCAAACTTTCCACCGATGAAATCGTGGACAGGATTTTGGAATTGGGAGAAAAATCCAAGTCGCAGGCAATCGAAATACTTTCGCCGATAGTCAGGGGAAGGAAGGGTGAATATCTGGCCCTGTTGGACGATATGTGGAAGAGGGGTTTTTCCGAGGCGATCATTAATGGAAAAAAAATCCGACTTGAAGATCACAATGAAATAAAACTTGAGAGATATAAAAAACACAGCATCGACATCATCGTCGACCGCGTGGACATCAGCGATGAGAATATCTCGCGTATTTTTGAAGGAGTGGAGAAGGCGCTCAAACTTTCGGAAGGGTTGGTGAAGACAAGATGTCTGGAGAACAGCAAGACGTGCAAGCTCAACGAGGAGCAGATTTATAACCAGAAACTTTCCTGTCCGATCCATGACATCGAATTTCCGGAATTGGAGCCCAGGCTTTTCTCTTTCAATTCGCCCTATGGGGCGTGCGAAACCTGCGAAGGGCTTGGCGCTAAAAAAGAAATAGATCCGGAGCGCGTCATGCCGGACAAAAACAAGACCATCGCGGAAGGCGCCCTGATGCCATGGAGCTATAAGCCGAACAATTACCACGGGACGATCCTGCGAGCCGTTTGCAATTATTTTCGGATAGCTGATAACAAGAGGATCCGGGATCTGAAAAAGGAACATTTGGACATTCTGCTTTACGGAACGGGGGAGGAGGATCTGATCAAGGTGAAATACCAGTTCCGCTCCGGAGCCGGGCATTACAACGTGCGTTGGCGAGGGGTTATCGGTTGGTTGGAGGAGCGATATAGGACGACCACTTCCGACGCGGTCAGGAGCGAAATCGAGAAATATATGTCGCAAAAACCCTGTTCCTCCTGCAAAGGTTCGCGCTATAAGGTGGAGTCGTTGCTGGTGAGCGTGGGAGAGAAGAACATATTCGAAGTTTCCAATCTGAGTATCAGGAATTGTTTGGAATTTTTTGAGAAATTGAAATTGAGCAAGAAGGAGGAGCTGATCGCCGGCAGGATTCTCAAGGAAATCACGGCCAGGCTCGTATTTCTAAACAACGTCGGGTTGGATTATCTGACGTTGCACCGCGCGGCCTATTCTCTTTCCGGGGGTGAATCGCAAAGGATCCGCTTGGCTTCGCAGATCGGTTCGCAGCTCGTCGGAGTTCTGTATATTCTGGATGAGCCTTCCATTGGGCTCCACGCGCGCGACAACACCAAGCTGATAGAAACGCTGAGAAGTCTGCAGGAGATCGGCAATACCTTGATCGTGATCGAACATGACGAGGAGATGATGCGCCACGCCGATTGGTTGGTGGACATCGGGCCGGGAGCTGGAAAACACGGAGGAGAAATAATCGCCGAAGGGGCTCCCCAGGAAGTGATCGACAATCCGAAATCGCTCACGGGAAAGTATCTTCGTGGCGAGATGGGAATAGAAGTTCCGAAAGCAAGAAGGACGATAAACAGGAAAAGACACGTGGTGGTCAGAAACGCTTCGGAAAACAATCTCAAGGGAGTGACTGCGGAATTTCCGTTAAAGGTCTTCACTTGCGTGACGGGGGTTTCCGGATCGGGAAAGTCCACTTTGGTGGAAGATACCTTGTATAAGGCGTTGGCGAATAAATTGCATCGCGCTTTGGACGTGCCGGGAAAACACGGTGAAATCCTGGGAATTGAAAACATAAACAAGGTCATCATGATCGACCAAAGCCCGATCGGAAGGACTCCAAGAAGCAATCCCGCGACATATACCGGACTCTTCACGCATATCCGCGAACTATTCGCTTCAACCAAGGATGCGAAACTGCGCGGTTACGGACCGGGAAGATTTTCTTTCAACGTCAGCGGGGGAAGATGCGACAACTGCTCCGGGGAAGGATATCTTAAAATAGAAATGCAGTTCATGCCGGACGTTTACTTGCCTTGCGACGTTTGCAACGGGAAAAGATACAACAGCGAGACGTTGCAAGTGAAATATAAGGGCAAGAATATTTCCGAGGTTTTGGCGATGACGGTTTCCGAAGCGAAGGAATTTTTTGAGAATTTTCCGAAGATACATGCGCCTTTGGCAGTTCTGGAAGATGTCGGCTTGGGGTATATCGAACTGGGACAGAGCGCGACCACGCTTTCCGGGGGTGAGGCGCAGAGGATCAAGTTGGCTACGGAGCTATCTAGAAAAGCGACCGGGGATACTTTCTATATTCTGGATGAGCCGACGACGGGACTACACTTCGACGATATCAAAAAACTCTTGGGAGTTTTGAATAGGTTGGTGGACGCGGGAAACACCGTCGTGGTGATCGAGCATAATATGGACGTGATCAAGACCGCCGATTGGATAATCGATTTGGGCCCTGAAGGCGGGGACGGTGGTGGCAAAATCATCGTGACCGGCTCTCCGGAAGAAGTGGTCAAATATGAAAAGGAGAGTTATACCGCGAAATATCTGAAGGATGTTTTGAAGAAGTGATAAGTCTATGGATAAATTAAGAAAAAACATAGGCAATTTTCCCCAAGCGCCAGGCGTGTATTTTTTCCGTGGCACGAAGAAGGAGATTTTGTACATAGGAAAGGCGACTAATTTGCGCAGCCGGGTGCAGTCGTATTTCCGGGGAACGGACACTAGAGGGGAAAGGATTGAATCGATGGTTTCGCAGGCGGCGGACGTGGAATTCCGGCAGACGGATTCCGTGTTGGAAGCACTGATTCTGGAAAGCAACCTGATCAAGAAGCATCAACCGAAATACAACATCATGGAGAAAGACGATAAGTCTTTCGCTTATTTTGTCGTAACCAAGGAGGAGTTTCCGCGGATCATTATTTTGCGTAAGACCGATCTTGATCGGGCGGCGGGAAAACGCGTCGGTGCGTTCGATGCGAAGCTTCCTTCGCGCATAAAAGACGTCGTCGTGGGAAAAGTGTACGGACCGTATCTTTCGAAATACCAAATGGAAATAGCACTCAAGATAATCCGCAGGATTTTCCCGTTCCATTCCAACAAGGCCAAGACCGAAAAGGGGTGTCTCGATTTCCAACTCGGCAGATGCCCCGGTCCGTATGCAGGTGCGATTTCCAACGCAATATAAAAATGATCTTGGAGGGAAAAAAGAAAAGGCTTGTCACGACCTTGGAAAAGGAGATGAAGGAAGCGGCGAAAAAAAGCGAATTCGAAAAGGCGGCGGAAACCAGGAACAAGATTTTTGCCTTGAATCACATTCGGGACATCGCGTTGATGAGTAAGGATTTCGATGCGGAACAGTCAACCGTCATCGGCCATCCGTCATTGGTTCCGCAGGTAGAGGCATATGACATATCGAACATCTCAGGCAAACAGGCAGTAGGTTCAATGGTCGTGTTTTCCGGGAAGAATCCGGACAAGTCGCAATACCGCAAATTCAAGATAAAATCGGTCGAAGGACCGGACGACGTGGCGATGATGCGGGAAGTCTTGGCCAGGAGGATCGGTAACGATTGGCCCAAGCCGGACCTGGTGCTTTTGGACGGAGGGCGGGGACACCTCAATATGGCGAAAGAATTGTTTGAAGCTTTGGGGTTCGATGTTTTGCTGGTGGCGGTCGCCAAAGGTCCGACGCGCAAGAAATTGGATTTGCGCGTAAGCGACGCTAATCAACGAATAAATGCTAATCCGCGAATTGCGAAAATGCTTGAGGACGAGAATTTTTTGAAGCATATCATGGATGAAGCGCACCGCTTCGCGATAACCTATCATAGGAAAAGGAGGGGTAAGGAAATGCTCGAATAGATTCCTCATAATTCCACGGCCGTGGAATTATGATAATTTTTAGTATACTGATGAGATTTGCATCCCGTCAGTGATCCGGAGAGACCGAGAAGATTGATAATCCTTTACGCGTATGATATAATGACACTGTTAAATAAAAATAGCTCAAATGAAGGGAAAATTAGCCACATTTAGCTTGGTATTCGCGTTGCTCGCCTTGGTGAGCGGTTTTTGCTTTTCTTCCGTGACTGGAGCAATGGAGGATATGGGGACATATCACGCGGTAGGAATGGGGGATGAAGCGACGGACTCGGACGACCATCATGGGATGGCGGACAAGGGCTCCTTCATGCCATGTTGCGAAGAAAGCAATCCTGACCACAGCGACTCACTTTTGCTGGGAAAGATTGAAAATGGGAAAGTTCTAATTGGGTCCACAGATGGCATAGTCGGCGAAGAAGTGATTTTGCAGGTAAAAAAACAGCAACAAATTTCTTTGGATACATGTTTTTCCCCACCTGAAGGGGAGAAGCTTGCTTCAGTTATAAAGATAGAATAAAAATCTTTTCTGGGACCTTTCGTCTTGGATATTGGAAGGTTTCCTTGGGATATGCATTCTTAATCTTAACTGAAAATAAAAATGAGTATGAACAAAATCAATGTTCCCATTAAAGGGATGCATTGCCGTTCTTGCGAGATATTGATAGAGGAAAGCATTTCTAAAATTTCGCACGTCAAGAAGATCGACGTCGATTGCAAAAGGCATTCGGCCGAGGTTTTCTATGACTCGAAAAAGCCGAATATGGGTGAAATCGAAAGGGCTGTCCGCGAGGCGGGATATGAGATCGGCGAAGAAAACGCGAAGACATTTCTCACGACAAGCAAGGAAGAATATAAGGACTTGGGAATCGCGGCCTTGTTCCTTCTGGGAGTATACTTATTGCTTCGCAATCTCGGTATAACCGAATTGAACATAGTGCCGTCATCGAACTCATACAGTTTGCCGGTGGTGCTTCTGGTCGGGATAACGGCCGGGCTATCGACCTGCATGGCGCTTGTCGGAGGGCTCATTTTGGGAATATCGGCGAGGCACAGCGAATTGCATCCCGAGGCGACGCCGATGCAGAAATTCAGACCGCACCTTTTCTTCAACGCGGGAAGGATCGCCGGATACGCCCTTTTGGGGGGGCTTTTGGGGGTGGCAGGTTCAGTCCTGCAGCTTTCCGGAACGTTTCTGGGATTTCTGACCATAGTGGTCGGACTGATCATGTTGGCTTTGGGACTTAAGCTGACCGGAATTTTTCCGTGGCTTGAAAATTTTAACCTGACGCTTCCGAAAAGTGTGGGAAGATTTTTCGGTATCAAGCAGCATGAAAGGGAATATAGCCACAAGGGGTCGTTCATGGCCGGGGCGCTGACGTTCTTTCTACCTTGCGGTTTCACGCAGGCCATGCAGCTTTTCGCGGTGAGTACCGGAAGTTTCGCGCAGGGATTTCTGATCATGGGGGTTTTCGCCCTGGGTACGGCGCCGGGACTTTTGGGAATTGGAGGCGTGACTTCGGCGGTTAAGGGAATTTTCGCCAAGAGATTTTTCAAGTTTGCCGGAATCGTCGTGGTTTTGATGTCGCTTTTCAATATCTCCAACGGATACAACCTTACCGGTTGGCAATTATCAGGAATTGGGAGCCAGGAAGCAGGAATCAAGAATGACGCAAGAGCTCAGGTAAGTGATCCGAACGTGAAAATGGTGGATGGAGTGCAGGTGGTTTCCATGACCGAAAACTCCAGGGGATATTCTCCGAACAAATTCACGATCAAAAAAGGAATCCCTGTCAGATGGGAAATAGATGCCAAGGACCCGTATTCCTGCGCAAGCAGTCTAATGATCTCAAAACTTGGAATCAGGAAGAACCTCAAGGCCGGAAAAAACGTGATCGAATTCACGCCGAAGGAAACCGGCAAGCTTGCGTTCTCCTGTTCGATGGGAATGTACACGGGAGTATTCAATGTGGTTGATGGAAGCGAAGACGTTTCCGTATCAGCGGGTAACGAGAACGTTTCGGTTTCGGGATCCGCAGGAGGTTGCGGAGGGTCCGCAGTTAGTGGAAGCGCGGGCGGTGGTTGCGGCGGAGGATCGGCAGCGCAGAAAAATTTAGAAGAAGAAATTGCGACCGAGGCTAAGATAGTCGGCGGAAAACAGGTTATCACTACCGACTATACGGCGGAAACTGACATAGCCCCGAGCGCTTTCGTCGTGAAAGCCGGAACACCGGTCAGGTTCGAAGTGAACCCGAAATCCGACGGATACGGTTGTATGAGTACGATCATGATACCCGGACTATATAACAGGCAGGAGCTTCTGAGGGAGGGCGAGAAGATCGTGATGGAATTCACTCCGAAAGAAAAAGGCGATTACAATATCACTTGCGGAATGGGCATGGTTCGAGGAACACTGACGGTCAATTAAAATTAATCCAAAAAATATGAGTCTGATTAAATTAAAGATAGAAGGTTTTCATTGCGACGCCTGCGTGAAAATCGCTAAATTGAAACTGGTAAAAATCCCGGGAGTTTCCGAAGTGGAAGTGAAGCTTAGCGGAGATGCGAAGATTGATACGGAAAGGGAAATAGGTATCGAGGAGATAAACAAGGCGTTGCTGGAAACCGGTTATAAGGCGCAAGCCGTCTAAAATTCAATAATTGTAAATGAGTAAATGATATGAAAAAGATAATCTTAGACATTAAAGGGATGCATTGCTCGTCTTGCGAGATCATAGCTAAAGAGGAGTTGTCCGAGCTTGCTGGTGTGAGCGAAATCGCGATCGATAGCAAGACCGGAAAGGGCGAGCTTGTCCTGGATGAAGACAGGAATTCCTTGGAGGACGTGCTTTCCGCTATAAAGAAAGCGGGCTATGAATCTTCCGTAACCCAAGAGCGGTCGTTGGTCAGGCAGGAAGAAGACGAAGCGCAGTCAACGGATAAGCCGCTGAAGTTCACTTTGGAGGCGAAGATCGAAGCCGAAGGGAAAGTTATGGAAGGCGCGGACGGCAAACCCTATTTCGAAGGAAAGCTGAAAAACCACAAGACCGCCTCTTTCGATCTGGAAGGGAAAAATTCCTCAAGCAAGAAATTCGTCGACCACTTTTTGAAATCCGCTAATTTCTCGTCTTTGCTGGATATCTTCTCTGCGGAGCACAAGGGGGAGAACGGGGATTCCAAGATTGAAGAAAATACCGTGAAATTGGAAAACCGGAAACCGGTTTCCGCCGGGGAAAAGGATGCTAATAGGAGGATCAGTCTCTCGCTGTTCGGGATGCATTGTTCGTCTTGCGCGAATATAATCGAAAGATCCGTAAAGAAAGTTTCCGGGGTAAAATCCGCCAACGTGAACTTTGCGGCGGAAAAGGCGTCGGTGGTGTTCGACGAGAACACGGCAAGTATCAATGACCTCGTAAACGCCATTTCCAAGGCGGGATACAAGGCGGAAGAAATAGATGCGAAGGATACTGAATATGAGAAGAAGAAAAGGGAGAAGGAAATATCTTCCTATTTCAACAAGTTCGTCTTCGGACTGATTCTGAGTTTGCCGATGCTGTATTTCATGTTCTTTGATTTCTTCAAAGTCTTCCCGGGAAAGGCCGCGTTGACTTCGTATATCGGAGTGTTCTCGCTGCTACTCACGATCCCGGTGCAGTTCATAATCGGAGCGGGGTTCTATAAGGGGATGTGGTCGTCGCTCAAGATGAAGACGTTCAATATGGACAGTCTGATCGCGATCGGAACTTCGACAGCCTTCTTTTACAGTTTGGTGAATTACGTCTCTTACGTGATTTCCAATAAGTCCCTGATCGGCGTGGGAGGGGAGAAGATCCCCGAGCTTTATTTCGAGACGGCCGCGCTCTTGATAACTTTTGTGGTGCTTGGAAAATGGCTGGAAATCAGGACTAAGGGAAAAACTTCCGATGCCATCAAGAAATTGATGGGGCTCCAGGCGAAAACCGCGCGGGTGATTAGAAGCGGAAGCACCGTCGACATTCCGGTGGACGAAGTCGTCCATGGGGATATCGTGATCGTGCGACCGGGGGAGAAGGTTCCGGTCGACGGAAAAATCACCAAGGGATCTTCTGCGGTGGACGAGTCGATGATTACCGGTGAGAGCATGCCGGTCGAGAAGCAGGTGGGTGGCAACGTGATCGGCGGAACGGTGAATAAGACCGGAAGCTTCGAATTCGAGGCGACCAGGATCGGAAGCGAGACCGCGCTGGCTCAGATAATCAGGCTTATCGAGGAGGCCCAAGGTTCGAAGGCGCCGATCCAGAATTTCGCTGACAGGATCTCGGCTTATTTCGTGCCGGCCGTGATCATTTTCGCCATTTTGACTTTCGTCGTCTGGTTCTTCTTTTTGGGAGCCACCCTTTCGTTCGCGCTGATGGCCTTCACGGCGGTTATCGTGATCGCCTGTCCTTGCGCTTTGGGCCTGGCCACTCCGACCTCGTTGATGGTGGGAACCGGCAAGGGTGCGGAGCACGGGGTGCTGGTTAAAGGAGGAGAAGCGTTGGAAGCCGCTTGCAACATCAACACCGTCATTTTTGACAAGACGGGAACGCTTACCCATGGAAAGCCGGAAGTTACCGATGTCATCTCGTTGAATTCCATGGATGAAGATGAGATCTTGGCCGTTGCGGCCAGTTTGGAAAAACTTTCCGAGCATCCTTTGGCCGAAGCTATCTGCAATTATGCCGAGGAGGAAAATATCGACTTGGAGGAAGTGCAAAATTTCAATTCGATTACCGGCCGGGGAGTGCAGGGAGATGTCAATGGCACGACATATTATGTCGGAACGCGGAAGTTAATGATGGAAACGCTCGGATTGGACGTTAAGAAGATTGAACGCAAAATGGCAAGATTAGAGGAGCAGGGCAAGACCGCTATGATCCTGGCGACGAAAGACGGCATTGCCGGCATCATCGCGGTGGCTGACACGGTGAAGGAGACTTCTCGTGAAGCCGTCGAGAAACTGAAGAAGATGGGAATCGAAGTCTGGATGATTACGGGAGACAACGCACGGACAGCTAAGGCGATCGCCGCGCAAGTCGGTATCACCAATGTTTTGGCCGAAGTCCTTCCTGAAGACAAATCCAATGAAGTGAAAAAAATCCAGGACGCCGGCAAAAAAGTGGCTATGGTCGGGGATGGGGTCAATGACGCACCGGCGCTCGCGCAGGCGAACGTGGGGATCGCGATGGGATCAGGAACGGACGTGGCGATGGAAGCCGGGGATATCGTGATCATGAAGAACGACCTCAATGACGTCGTGACCGCGCTGGAGCTTTCCAAAGAGACGATGGGAAAGATCAAACAGAATATGTTCTTCGCGCTGTTCTATAACGTGATGGGAATTCCGATCGCGGCGCGCTTGTTCTTCGGTCTCGGGCTCGTTTTGAAGCCTGAGCTGGCCGGATTGGCGATGGCGCTGAGTTCCATCTCGGTCGTGGGAAATTCACTCCTTTTGAGATTTTTCAAGCCGAATAAGAGGAACTATCTGTCGATCGTGGCGCCTGTCGTCATGGTGGCGTTATTCTCTTTCTTCTTCTTCGAGTTCGCCAAATTCAGCTCCGCTGGAATGGAGGATGAGAAGGGCGTGAAGACTGAAAACGTACAGATGGAAACTGAAAAGTAAAATAAGAGGAGCCGCGGTTCCCAATTAAAGGGAGTTGCGGCTTCCGTCTTCATTGTGGAAAAATCAAAAAAGATTACAGCTACATAACCGTACCGTCGCTGATCGCGGCGGTCCTATGGCTGCTTATCTGGAGTTATAACAAAGGTGTGTTTTTAAGTTAATTCATTTATGGATCTATTCATATTAGCCTCGTTGATTACGGCATTTGTCGCGGGTATCGCGGCGCTTTTCGCGCCGTGCTGCATTTCCGTGCTTTTGCCGTCATATCTAGGGTCAGTTTTCAGGGAGAAATATAAGGTCGTCATGATGACAGCCGTATTTTTCCTGGGAGTGTTGACGGTTTTTCTGCCGATCGGGTTGGGATTTTCCGCCTTGGCGCAGTTCTTCAAGGATTATCACAACACGATCTTCATCTTCGGAGGACTATTCTTGGTAGCGCTCGGAACGATGCTGCTTCTGGGCAGGAGGTTCTCGTTGCCGTTCCAGGTCCATCCCCAACTCAAGAAACATAACGCCGGTTCGGTGTATGTCCTGGGAATTTTTTCCGGGATAGCTACGACCTGTTGCGCTCCAGTTCTGGCCGGAGTGCTTGCACTTTCGGTTCTTCCCGGTTCGATCATATGGGGCGGTATCTACACCCTGATGTATGTTTTGGGAATGGTGGCTCCTCTTTTCGCCATATCCCTATTATTGGACAGGACGAACATGACTAAGAAATTCATGGGCGCGCGGAAGACTCTGTCATATTCTGTCTTTGGAAAAAAGATTTCCTTGACCTGGGCGGAAATGTTTTCGGGTGCGATATTCCTGATAATGGGAGCGATTACGGTCTATTACGCCTTTATGGGTAACACCGCGGTGCATTCGGATTATCAGATCACGATCAATATTTATTTCGCCAAACTCCTGAAAGCGGTCAACGGTTTCCTGGAATCTAATTCATGGATGATACGGGCCACTTTGATCGGGGCGGCCGTTTGGTTTGCGGTTAAGATCCTTAAGACGACAAAAAAAGATGAAACAGAAATATAAGACGTTAAAAAAAATAATCATCGTTGCTGTGGCCGTTTTCGTCATCGCGGGATTCGCGAAGGAAAGATTCGCGGCCAAAGAAAAGGATGCCGGAATCGGGAAAGGCGAAGATGAGCTCGAATCGATATTGGGCAAGAGTGCTCCTGACTTTAGGTTTACCGATTTGGAGGGAAACGAGTATACTAAGGAGAGCTTGAGAGGCAAGAAAACCGTGTTATTTTTCAACGAGGGGCTGGCTTGTTATCCGGCCTGTTGGGATGAGATGGTGGCGCTTTCCAGGGATAGCAGGATAAACAACGAAGGAATGGTCGTGTTATCCGTCGTGGTGGACAGGAAGGAGAGTTGGGAAAATGCCATCGGAAAGATGCCGGATCTCGGTGAGATAAAAGAAGCTTTCGATGAGAACGGCGAAGCTTCGAAAGCTTTCGGTGTGCTTGGCTTGAAATCCTCCATGCATGCCGGGGTGCCCGGACACACCTATGTTATTATTGACAGGGAGGGTGTCATCAGGTCAGTGCTTGATGATCCCAAGATGGGCAATAACGTAGCGAAGGTATTCGTGGAACTTGGTAGGATTAATTAATCAAATCATAAAAATTAAAAAATAAACCGATGGAACAAAGCAATAAAGAGAATTTGAAGGAGCGCATGTTGAAAAATAAAAACAGTGTCTTTGTGTTTGTTTTCTTGCTCCTGCTGGCGGCAAGTTACGTGTATTCTTTCCAGAAAAACGCGGGAAAGGAAAACGAGGCCGCTATAAAGGAGCAGACGAAAAAATTTGTGGAGCAGAACTTAGTCCAGCCGGGGACGGAAGTTGAGATCGACGAATCCAAAAAGGAGGGCGGTCTGTATAAACTGACATTGTCCGTATCTGGGCAAAAAATTGAAACATACGTGACTGAAGACGGGAAGAAGTTCTTCCCGCAGGCGATAGATTTGGATAAGGCGGCTGATCCGCAAACGGCTTCAAGCGCACCTGCCCCTGTAACTGAGGCGGCGGTGAAGAAGGATGTTCCCGAGGTGGATCTTTTCGTGATGAGTTATTGTCCGTATGGAGTCCAAGCGGAAAAGGGAATTTTGCCAGTAGTCGAGAAATTGGGTTCCAAGATAAAGTTCAACTTGAGGTTCGTGGATTACATTCTGCACGGAAAGCAGGAATTCGATGAGAATTTGAACCAGTCTTGTATTCAAAAAGAAGAACCGGCCAAGCTCAACGCCTATCTGACATGCTTCGCAAAGGAAGGGGATGCGGAAAAATGTGCTACGACCGCGAAGATAAACAAGTCCAAGATTTCTACCTGCATTTCCCAATCGGTAGAAAAGTTTGATGATAAATCCAAAACCCCTTCGTTCGGGGTGGATTCCAAACTGAATGATAAGTATGGCGTGCAGGGATCTCCGACTTTGGTGATCAATGGAACTTTGCTTGATTCCGGGCGTGACAGCGCGAGTTATTTGAAAGCGATCTGCTCGGGATTTTCAGATCAGCCGGAAGAATGCGCCGCATCCTTACCATCAGAAACACCGACCCCGGGATTCGGCGATGGGAAGACTGCTAACGCGAACGCCGCGTCTTGCGGCCAATAAGCCTTAGCGAAAACCATTATGAGAATCGCGATTATCCTCATGACTGTTTTGGCGGCGATGCAGGGCTTAGGATGGTGGGCTTACAAAGTTTCGCAGGGAAGCGGGACGGGCACATCCACTGAGAAAGCGGAGACTATAGCTACGGAAAAAATAGTCGAAAAAGGTTTATCGGACAATTCGGGAATAGTAGATTTGGATTTGTCTGAAAATCAGGAGCGAGACGGGGGTTTCCTGGTTGATGGAGGCATCACTTATCCGTTGGTCCAAATCGAGGAAGTGGATGGAATCACGGAGCGCACTATCCATATGGGAGTTCGCCAATGGGCCTGGGATCCGTTCGATTTAGAGGCCAAACAAGGCGAGAAAGTCAGGCTGGTGATACATAACGCGGATATTTTGCATTCGATCGAGATTCGGGAACTGGGAGTGAGCGCGGCTATCCCCGAGGAAGGGGCTATCGTCGAATTCATGGCGGATCGCGCCGGAACTTTCGAATTTTCTTGCGGGGAGACCAGTTGCGGGAAGGACCATGATAAAATGAGAGGAAAACTTACGATTCTTTAGGAATGGTCGCAGTATTCAAAGCCTCGGTTTATGCCGGGGTTTTCGCATATCCTTTACATATGTGTTTTTTTCTGATACCATGTGTACTTAGTTCACCCTGTTAAATCCAGCGGAGCTGGTCCGCCTTTGGCGGAATTTAATAGGGTAGGTCCATAAACCATAGAATATTAGAATATGTCGGAAAAAAAATCCTCCCCAAAGCAATTGAGAAACGAAATAGTCATCAAAGGCGCACGCGTCAATAACCTCAAGAACATAGATCTCAATATCCCGCGCGACAAATTCGTCGTGATAACCGGGCTTTCCGGATCGGGAAAATCATCTTTGGCGTTCGATACCATTTATGCCGAAGGGAATAGGCGTTACATGGAGGGGCTTTCTTCCTACGCCCAGAGCTTCTTGGAGCCATCGACCAAGCCGGATGTGGACAAGATCGAGAATCTTTCGCCTCCGATATCCATCGATCAAAAAAGCATCAGCCGTTCCCCCCGTTCCACGGTGGGCACACTGACGGAAATATACGATTATTTGCGGGTCCTTTTCGCGAAAGTCGGGAAACTTCATTGTCCGCAGTGCGGGGACTTGATGCAGAGAAAAACCAACAAGGAAATTTTGGATGAGATTTTGGAATTTCCGCATCATACGCAGATAGCCGTCTTGGCCCGTCCGAAAGGACAAGGGGATGACTCGCGTGAAAACCTCAAGGGCATATCCCAGTTGGGCTATGCGCGGGTCAGATATAACGGAAAGATGATTTCTCTCAGCGAAGCGGAGATGGATGAGGAAATCGGAGCGGTTAAGAATATCGAAGTGGTCATAGACAGGCTCGTGTTGGATAAGAAAAACCCCGATGTGGAGAGGATATTGGATTCCATCGAGACCGCCATGAAATTGGGGGGAGGTTCGATGATGATGCTTATAGACAATAAGGAAGAAAGGAAGTATAACAGGGATTTCTTTTGCGCCAATTGCGGGATAAAGATCAGGGAGATTTCCCCGAGGCATTTCTCTTTCAACAGTCCAGAAGGGGCGTGCGAAGTCTGTTCCGGACTCGGATACGTGCTCAGGGTAAATTCCGAATTGGTCGTGCCGAACAAAAATCTTTCAATTTTGGAGGGGGCTATTTTGCCATGGAGCAAAGCCGGTGGGAAAATAAACGGACAGAGCAACAATCTGGAAAAATTGAAAGCGGCCGCCAGAAAACACAAGTTTTCCATAAACGAACCCCTCAAGAAGCTTTCAGTTAAGCAATTCGAAGTGCTGATGTACGGCTCAGAGGAATTCGAAGGGGTCATTCCGGGATTGGAAAGCAAATATCAGGAAACCAAATCGGATTATGTCAGGGCGGAAATAGAAAGGTATATGACGACCGAACCTTGCGGACACTGCGAAGGCAAGAGGCTTAAGAAAGAATTCTTGGCGGTCAAGATAGAAGGAAAATCCATCGATGATTTGGTGAATATGGGAGCGAGCGAACTGAAAACGTTTTTTGTCGGGGTCAAAGATTGGTCATTGGACGAGCAGAGAAAAAGTATCGCCAAGCCTATCGCCCGCGAAGTGGCTCAGCGCCTGGAAGCGCTTGAGAACGTCGGCTTGGAATATTTGAGCCTTGGAAGAAGCGCCCAAACGATTTCCGGAGGGGAGGCTCAAAGGATCCGTCTGGCCTCCCAGCTCAACTCCCAGCTTATGGGAATCGTCTATGTCTTGGACGAACCCTCCATCGGGCTCCACAGCAGGGATACGGAAAAACTGGTGGAAACTCTCAAGAAACTCCAATATTTGGGAAATTCGTTGGTCGTCGTGGAACATGACGAAAGCATCATCAAGGCGTCCGATTGGGTGGTGGACATGGGACCCGGGGCGGGAGAGGAAGGAGGAATCGTGGTTTTTGACGGTTCTTATGAAAAGCTTTTGAAATCGAAAAGCTTGACCGCCCAATACATTTTGGGAAAAAAGAAAATCTCCGACAAGAAGAAGTATAGGAAAGGCAACGGCAAGGAGATCAAAGTCATCGGGATGACGGAACATAATCTGCGGAACATCGATATCGCGATCCCTTTGGGGAAATTCGTGGTGATCTGCGGAGTTTCCGGCAGCGGAAAATCGACTTTCGTCAGCGATATCCTAGCCAAAGCCCTTTCGCGCCATTTCTACAAAGCGAAGGATTTGCCTGGAGCCCACAAGAAAATCACCGGCTTGGATAATGTGGATAAGGTGATCAGTATCGACCAGAGCCCGATAGGCAGGACCCCTCGTTCCAACGCGGCGACTTACACCGGGGTATTCACCCATATCCGCGAACTTTTCGCCCAAGTCGAAGAGGCCAAAAACAGGGGGTATAGCGCGAGCAGGTTCAGTTTCAATATGAAAGGCGGGCGCTGCGAAGTTTGCCAAGGAGACGGAATGAAAAAGATCGAGATGCACCTGCTTCCGGACATGTACGTGAAATGCGAGGCTTGCGGCGGGACGCGATATAACAGGAAGACTTTGGAAATTGAATATAAAGGTTTCAACGTGGCCCAGGTGCTCGACATGGATGTCCGTTTCGCTCTCAGGTTCTTTGCCAAGCATCCTTTGATCGCGGAGAAACTCAAAACCATGGAAGACGTCGGTTTGGGATATTTGAAATTGGGACAAAGCGCGACCAACCTTTCCGGAGGTGAAGCACAAAGGATCAAGCTCGCCACGGAGCTCGCCAGAAAATCCACGGGCAAGACTTTGTATATTTTGGACGAGCCGACGGTGGGTCTCCATTTCGACGATATCAGGCAGCTTATGGAAGTTCTGAATATGTTGGTGGACAAAGGAAATTCGGTGCTCATTGTCGAGCATAACCTCGACGTCATCAAAAGCGCGGATTGGGTTATCGAGTTGGGACCGGACGGAGGCACCAAGGGAGGAGAGTTGGTGTTCGAGGGAACTCCTGATAAGCTTAAGAAAAACAAGAAGAGCTGGACGGCTAAATACCTCTAAAGAGGAATTTAGAATTACGAATGAAGTCAGAATGAATTAATTCTGAAACATTAAAAATCGATTCAAAATTTTTGCTTCAAGCTTATCCTCGCAGGAGGAAAAAATTTGAAATTAAAAATTATGCAGCCATGTTTGTTTCGGGAAACTTTTTTAATCAAAAAAAATATGTCAGACGCGGAAAACGGAAAGTTATATATCGTCGCTACTCCCATTGGTAATCTGGAGGATATAACCCTTCGCGCGCTTCGCGTTCTCAAGGAAGCCGATTTGATTTTATGCGAGGATACCAGGGTGACTAAGAGATTGCTTTCCAGATATGAGATTTCCACCTCGGCCAGGTCATATCATCAGCACACTTCCGAAGAAAAGGGACAGCAGATCATTCGTGAAATCCTTTCCGGAAAGGATTTGGCACTGGTGACGGACGCCGGGACGCCGGGGGTTTCCGATCCTGGAAACGTCCTAGTGGGGATGGCGGTGGAAAATGGAATCCAAGTCGTGCCGATTCCCGGCGCTTCCGCCTTGGCGGCACTTGTCAGTGTGGCCGGTATCGATATGCAGAAATTCGTTTTCTTTGGATTTCCTCCGCACAAAAAAGGACGGGAAACCTTCTTTAAGGAAATTGCTGCTTCGAAATATCCGGTTATGTATTACGAGTCCCCACACAGGGTCCTTAAGAATCTGGAGCTTTTGCAATCTTTGGGTGCGGACAAAAGGATAATCCTCGGGCGCGAACTGACTAAGATGTTCGAGGAAACGGTCCGCGGAAGCATTTCCGAAATATCGGAATACTTCAAGAACAATACGGGGAAAGTGAAAGGGGAGTTCGTGATAATAGTGCACTAGGGGTCATGGGTGGTATGGGTTAGGCTTAAGGGATAAAATGAAACAGGCTTTCGAAGGTCTGTTTTTTGTTTAAATTTTTTGCCTATAACCCATTATCCAGAATCTAGACCTTGTTACGGTTATCCACACCTTGTTAATTTTTTTTTGATTTCGTGGTATAATTCTATCAAGTTAAATTCTTTTTTTAAAAACAAAAAAATGAAGAAAAAAATCTTGTTTACACTGGTACTATTCTTTGCCGCCTTTGCCGTGGTAAGTGTGGTAAGGACCAATGCCGCCAGTGTAACGGGATGGCTTTGGGGAGGAAGCGAAGAGGCCGCCGATGCCACCATCAACGGCAATGAGACCGGATTGGGCTGGATCAGCATGAGCAGCAAAAATTGCGACACGGACAGCAACGGGGTCAATGACGCTTGCGATCTGAGCGGTGACGGACTCGTCAATGCTACCGATTTTACGGCTATGGTGAGTTACGGCGTCGACATTCCCTCGGATAACTCCGCGATAACAGGAACCGCTTGGAGCCCGAATCTGGGGGCCATAAGCTTCAATACTGCCGATGTCGCGGGATGCCCACGGACGTTCGGCGACGGTTCTTGCTATGCCAGGAACAACGGCGGAAAGATCGAGGGATGGGCGAGAATTTTGAACATAAGGGATGCCGGCGCGAACGCGGGAGGTTGGGAAGGATGGATAGCGATGGGAGAGCCTTTCAATGGTGCCGGAAGGAGCATCACCTTGGCCGCCGGAAACCTTGCCGGATACGGATATTCGGCGAGCAGCTCAGGGAATCCTGAATTGGGATGGATAGATTTCTCCGGTGCGGACTCGACTCCTGACCCGATTCTTACGGTGGATTTCACCGGATCTGGGATGGGAAGCGTCAGCGGGACGGGAGGCTTGAGTTGCGTGGGTGATTGCACGAAATCTTACTCGGGTGGAACTGTCGTAACCGCTACCGCCACTGCGAATGGAGGATCCAACTTCATCGGTTGGACGGGGTGCGACAGCGTCAGCGGGGCGGACTGCACGGCGACGATAGGTGCGGACAGGACGATCCTTCCCCAGTTCGACATCGCTTGCCTGCCTAGCTCCAGTTGCGCCGCGGACACATGCGAAGGTCAGACATGCGCTGACGGATGCGGAGGAACGGTGGATGGAACCAAAAGCTGCACCTCCGGAACTGGAAATTGGAGGGAAGTAGCACCGTAAAGCACATAAAAGCATTAAAGCATTAAAACATTAAAGCAAGAAGCGGCATGATGATTAAGAAAGAAGAAGTCGGAAAAACTCTCGTAATCGCCTGGTTTATAATCGCGACCCTTTATGTCGGATATGACCTTTGGAGCGACTATAAAGTGAAGGGAATCGATGCGGCGTACAAGGCGGGCGTGTCGAACACGGTCAACCAGCTTATCGAGCAGACCGAAAAAAGCCAATGCCAATCTTTTGAGGTTTTCAGTGGGGACAAGAAAGTGCAACTTCTGGACGCGCAGTGTGTGCAACAACAGCCTGCAACCGAACCCGCCCAGGAAGATAAGAAATAATTTAAAATAAATGAAAAAAAACGCCCTTGTTTTGACTATCGTGGTTATTTTATTGCTCACGGGTTTTCTTTTGTACAGGCAGTTTATGGTAAACAACGAACCGGAACCGCAAGTCCAGATTAAAAATGAAGCTAATGGTGGTAGTCAAATTACAGTGGAGGAAATATTGGAGATTCAAAAGAAGGCTGTGGAAGAAACGCAACAAAACGAAAGTGTCGATTCTTCAGAAAATGTTCCTTCAATAGAGGAAATAATGGAGCAGCAAAAGAAGGCGAGTTCCGAGGCGGTATCGTCCGAACCGGAATACTTGAGATGCAGAGGAAGGCTGTGGGAAATTAGAAATAATTTTGTTTTATTAATACATTTTAATTTCACGAGAAATGAAACATCTCAAAAAATTTTCCTATTGGGCGGGAGTGAGCGCAGTGGGAATCGTGTTGGGAATCTCTCTCCAATTTACCCGCGCCTGGGTGGAACCGACGGTCGCCCCTCCGGGAGGTAACATCGGCGCCCCGATCAACACGGGATCTTTGCCTCAGAGCAAAGCGGGTATTTTAAATTTGGGTTCGACAACGGTCAATCATAATCCTGCAGGGGGAACATGGAATTACAGCTTTTTGCTGAATGCTTCCGATATGTCAAGCATAGGCTTCCATGACGCCGGGCACAGCGTGGGCAGCATAAAATTCCAAGGAAACGTCTTTACGATCGGCGGGAATGACGGTTGGGGGGATGCCAATGTGAGTATGCCTGGCAATGTAGGAATAGGGACTTCGAGTCCTACGTCAAAACTTACCGTCAACGGTGCGCTTAATGATACTGTCATGAATGTGTCAAGCGGAAAAGTGAAGATAGGTGATACCAACACTGGCGGTGTGTGGCAGAATAACCATGGTCTAATGATCATAGGTAGGGATGATGTAAATTCCCTAACACAGATGAGAATCGGTGGAATCAAGCCCATCTATATGATAGCCAATACGAATCCCTTCGTAGGTTTCAATGCTTACTATGACTTGATGTACGGTTGGACGATCGGGAAAGGGAGCGTGAGCAAATATGGAGGAGCTTTCGGTCTGAATCCTGATTCTGGGCAATTTACACTAGGTATGTCCCAGGCTCCTGGGAATGAATATACCGCCTCAGCCATACCGACCAAATTCATTTTCAACAGGGACGGAAATGGACAAGCCGATACGGCCTGGACGACTTTTTCCCCGTATCTTTCCTACAACTACACCGAAGCGGGAAAAACCAAGAAAGATTATCAGTTGGGCGAGGTGGTGAATCTCAAAAACAACGAGCATTGGGCAGTGGAGAAATCCTCAAGCGCCAAGAACCTTTATGGCGTGGTAGTCAGGCCTGAAGGATTCGTTTCAATCCCGAAAGAGCTCAAAAAGAAGACTTGGGGTGAAAACGGACAGCAGATGGAGGATATGGACAATGTCGTTCCGGTCGCGCATCTCGGAGAGGCTTCGACCAGAATCATATTGGAACCAGGACAGACGATCAATCCGAGCGATTATATCACTTCTTCTGAATCAGCCGGATTTGGAAAGAAGGCTTCGAGAAACGGCCAGACTCTCGGAAAGGCGCTTGAGTTTTTCGATCCTTCCCAACGAAGCTGTCAAGAAGTTTCCTCTATTGAAAGCATAAATTGGCCGGAGGATGACGGTTCGAATTCCGAAAAGCCTTGTTTTGTCCTTCCGGACGGCAAACATGTGGGAAAAGTTATGATTTTCGTGGATGTGAAGTGGCAGGGAGGCTTGGAGTAATAATATAGGTTTGATATTTTCTTTAAAACCGCCCTGTTTATATGGGCGGTTTTATTTGCCAAAAATGGCTTGATATAGGTATAATCTAAATACAGGATTATTTATCCGTTAACCCGTTCACGGGTTAACGGGCTGGAAATACAAAATGAAAGATGATTTAATAAAAATTATAGAAAAGGCGGTTCTGGAGGCTTTCGGCTCGGATTTTGCCATGCCTGAAATCGTCGTGGATTATCCCAAGAACGAGGCGTTCGGGGATTATACGACGAACGTGGCGATGATGCTTTCCAAAGAGCTCAAGAAGAGCCCGATGGAGATTGCCGAAAAATTGTCATCGGTCATCGGTCAGCAGTCATCAATAAAAAACATATTCGGGAAAATCGAAACGGTCGCGCCGGGATATATCAATTTTTTTCTTTCGGAAAAATATCTGCGAAATGTAGTGAAAGATATTTCCAAAAAGGGAACATCTTTCGGGCAAGCGGAAAAGAAAGAAAAAAAAGTGATGGTGGAATATTCCCAGCCGAATACCCACAAGGAATTCCATATCGGGCACCTTAGGAACGTTTTTATCGGAAGCTCATTGGTGAATATCCTTAGAAAATCCGGATATGAGACGATCGCCGCGAATTATATCGGGGACACCGGAACGCATATCGCCAAATGTCTTTGGGGGATTTCGAAGTTCCATGCTAATGAGAATTTGGATCAGCTGGAAGACAAGGCCCAGTTTTTGGGCAAGGTTTATTCCGAGGCTGTGAAGGCTATCGGCGAAAAGCCTGAGTTCGAGGAAGAATTCAAGGCTTTGCAGAAAAAATTCGAGCAAGGCGACGCTGGATTGGTCGCTCTTTGGGAAAAGACCAAGCAGTGGTCGCTGGATGAGTTTTATGGGATTTATGACGAACTAGGCGTGAAGTTCGACGTTTATTTTTGGGAGAGCGAAGAGGAAAAAGCGGGAATGGAAATGCTGCCGAAACTTTTGGAGACGGATTTCATCAAGGAAAGCCAAGGGGCGACGATCGCCGATCTGGAAAAATACGGACTGGGGATTTTGGTGCTGGTCATAAAAGACGGAAGCGCGCTGTATGGGATGAAGGATATTCCGTTGGCCATCAGGAAATTCAAAGAATACGGAATCGATAAGAGCATCGTCGTTGTCGACATCCGCCAGGGCTTGTATTTCAAGCAGATTTTCAAGATTCTGGAACTCATGGGATTCGAAAAGGACATGGAGCATGTCGGGTATGAATTCGTTTCACTTAAAGGAAGTGAGACCATGTCTTCAAGGAAAGGTAATATCATCCCAGCCAGATTTTTGATAGACAAGATGGTTGAAAAAGTTCAGGAGAAATTTCCTCAGACCAAGATTGCCAAAGAAATCGGATTGGGCGCCGTGAAGTTTTATATGCTCAAATATTCCGGGCAAAGTAAGATAGAATTCGATATGGACGAGGCTCTTAGGCTGGAGGGCGCGACCGGACCATACGTCCAGTATGCACATGCGAGGATATGCTCTATCCTCGAAAAAGCCCAAGGTGCCGGCTTTCAGATGACAAAAACGGAGTTCGACTCCGATTCGGAGTCGAACTCCGTGGGCTTGCTGACGCATGAGAAGGAACTGGCTCTCATGAGGGAATTGGACAAGTTTCCCGCAATGATCGAAGAGGTCGCGATAACGAACGACATAAACAAGGTAACTCATTACTCGTTGTCCTTGGCGGACAAATTCCATTCTTTCTATAACGACTGCAAGGTTATCGACCAGGAGAACTCTGAAATGACCAAGGCTAGGCTCGCTTTGGTCGGCGCGGTGAAGACCGTGCTTGCCGAAACGCTTAGTCTTATCGGGGTGTCGGCTCCGGAGCGCATGT
>LCPX01000016.1 GCA_001003855.1 Candidatus Moranbacteria bacterium GW2011_GWE1_49_15
GGAATTCCGTATCCGCTGAACGAGGCTAAGACTTTTTCGTCCGCTCCCGCCAGAAGAGCCCCGAGATGGAGCGGTCCTTCGAAGGTATATTTGGCGGTCTTGTTGCGGTACATCTGGGAAATCTCGTCTTCCTTGGCTTCGAGCTTGTATTCGATGACCAAATCCTGCGATTGACCGACTACCGTCAATGAAACTATGTCCTGAAGATAACTCAACGCTTTCAAAGTATTTTTAGGGTCAAGCTCCGCTTCGAGGATCGCCTGGTTCGCCCAGGCATAGGCCATATCCCCGAAGATAGTCGCCATGGAATATCCGAATCTGCGGATGTCCCCGCGCTCGAACATTTTCCGCCCCTTCCTTTCCCCCCAAAGGTTCACCGTTTCCAACCCATGCCTTCTTTCCGAACGGTCGATGATGTCATCATGGATCAAAAGGAAAATGTGCACCAACTCGATCCCCACGCAGGCTTTCATGATTTTTTCCTCATCCTCTCCGTCCGCGGCCTTGTAGCCCCAATACATCAGCGCCGGCCTGATCCTTTTTCCCCCGGCCAAAACCAGATCTTTGACATATTTCATCCCTTCGGCCACCCATTCGTCATCCTTGGAAATTTCCAAGATCTTACCATCCAAAAAAACCTCGATTTCCTTGTCGATTTTTTCCTTGAAATTGGCCAGGGAGCTCTTGAAATCCATATTTTTGAAAATATTAAAAAATCCCCTATTTAAATAAATTGTATCATCTGAAGCGAAAAAGACAAGAAAAAACCGCGATTCCCATTCAGGAATCGCGGCATATCATTCTTTTGGTTCAAATTTTACCGATCACAACCGCGACCGTCGAAAAACAATATTCCATGCAAATCAATCCCCGGCCGTTCTCCCTGACATACTCTTTTCCCGGTTCGATCGTTTTCCCGCATCCGCACATGCAGCAACATGGTCCATCCTCCATAGCAGTCTGAATCTCAAGTCTCACTTTCTTTTCCAGTGAAATGTATTCACTACCTACAGTTATCGCAGAAAGCGGCTCAGGGCTCATGAACGAATGAATCTTGCCAAAACATTTTTTGCAAACCTTTCTTTTATTGCTCCCGTGTTTGCCTAAGGCCATCGGTCTCATGTTACCGCGGATTAATTTGTAATCAATCCTTTTAACTTTCATTCCAAAGAACTCTTCACCCGGCATCAGCCTGGTAACGACGGGCTGCTTGCTGGCCTTGCAAACGTCGCAAAAACATTTTTTCGACACCGTCTCTTTATTGAACCTGATAGTTACATGTCTCTCGCTGCTCATTTGCAATACCTCCTTGTTTTGGAAATAAGGGCATTTTTCGTCGACATCGCACTGTCTGACCAAAAACCATAATACCACAGACTTGCCAGAGAGTCAACCTATACCCCTTGATTAATTTCCAAATCCTGCTATAATCGGTAGTGTTACATCGGTTCCGTTAATTATTAGCGGGTTAACGAGTTAACGCGTTTTTGCTTGGAAGACAATGCCATCGACTACGGACCAAAAACTAAAAACTGCCCTAACGGCGCTATCGTCTAGTGGTTAGGACATCAGGTTCTCATCCTGGAAACCGGGGTTCGATTCCCCGTAGCGCTACAAAATAATTCGAAGGCCCCTGGAAAGGGGTTTTTGAATTGTTTTTTTGCCGTCTCCTGGGAATCCAAGAACGACCGAATCCCATCCATTGACTAGATATCCTTAATATGATAGGTTTATACGTTACTACGATGGTAACGAAAACCATACCTTAACAATTGAATTGTCTGGATCTTGGCAACAGAAAGAGCGTTTTAACGGCTTCCGATATGAAAAATTGACCTCAAACAACTTGCGCCAGAAAAGGAGAACTCCATGGAATCTGAAAAAAATAGCCTGAGGGATTGGGTATCTTCTTTTTATCTGCTTAAGGCAATCGGTGGTTTAAGGGAGGCGACGCATTATTCAGAGCGTACCCTCATCAAGGTGGCTATGGTTGAATTCCTTCTGTTAGCCGTACTGCTCTTTATTGCGAAAATCTATCCCGAGGGAAATCAGCTCCTCGGGATAGCGATTTTTTTCATCTTGGGCTGGATGCTGTTCAACTACGGTCACAATCTGACCCGAAAAAAATTTTTCCAACTGGCTCCATCGGGCAAAAACTTGGAAGCGATGATTACAAAAACGATGCATGCCATTTCTCTCTTAAACGCGGATGAATTGGCCATGCTTCAAGATCTCGCGGATGCCAGCAATGACAAAAACCTTTTCCTTCAAAAACTGGAAGAAGCTTTGCGTCATGAGAAACTGGGAAAAATACAGTTCCTCAAAGAAATCTCCGATCATGTGGACAAAAACCATGCAGAATGATTTAACTTCCGAAGCACAGGCAGAAAGGAGGATCTCCATTATGGACACGAAAAAAAGATTAAAGATCATGAACCGCGGATGCATGGTTCTTTCTTCCGTTGCCGGCATGATCTCGCTCGGCGTCGCCTTGTTTTCGGATTGGGAATTCGTAGCCAGGTTATATCTGTTCGTCGCCGGATCCGTGTTGATGTGGGCGGTCTTTTATATCAGAAAGCTCAACCAACGGGTAAATCGGGAACTCTAAAAAGGAGGCAACTCATGGCTTGGTTCGCAAGAAAACGGAAAGATGAAATCGATGAAGCTCTTCCCGAAAAACCTTCCATGCTCGCTCCGCATGTCGGAGTGGTTTCGCTCGGGGCATATGAAACACTCGCGGCAGAGGTCGGGTTCTACCCCCTCCAGCTTTTTAAGGAGCAATTGATGCGCTTCCTTGCGGAAGAGAAGATTCCCAACTACGATTACGGCCAAGTCGACAAATACATGACGCACATGGCCGAAAAAGAGGGGAAGATCTGGATCTGGCGACCTCTCCGGGCAAAAGACGGTAAACTTGGTTCCGAGAACCTGATGGGCCACACCAAGAAAAACGAACCTGACTGGCGAGGGCACGGGAGCTTCTATAATGGATATCCTGGATATTCCCAATATGACAAATTCGTGCCGCCCCATATCCTGCGCCTGGTCAAAAAGATATCGGAAAGATTCCCCAAATTGGCTTTTTTCGTCAGCGATTATGCGGTTCCGAACCCCGACCCGTTCATCATGATGATGACCGAAGGGATTGACCCCATCGTCTTCGGTGTCTGGGATGAGCCCACCTTCGAGGAGAAAGAAGCTGAAGAATAACGATTTCTTCAACTGAAATACGAAACCCCGTGCCTTATACAGGCATGGGGTTATTTTTTGCAAAATTAAAGACCCCGACGGCGTTCCCACATGGAGAGCATAGCTTTTTTCAATAGCGTAGCGTCAAGGTCTTGCTTCGTTGAGCATGTGCTTTTTTAAAGAACCCATGTTCCGTCTTATATTAATTAATACAATTGAGAAACGGGCTTATTTTTAGGAAAAGAAAGAAAGGCCCCTTACAAGAGCCTTTCATTGAAAAATGCATCCGTTGATGCGCCGAAACCTCATTTGGCAGAACGGAAATGGCCACGCATCAGATCATGCGCTACTCCGAAAAGCTGCCTTCTGGTACGGAATGCGGACTTATCGATACTTCTGAAAACTTTACTGAACTCGCTCAAGCGCTGCCTTTGCTCTTTGGACATAAGCCACCTTCCTTTCCCCTTTGAGAGGTTTCGATTTTGGAAAGAACTGCCTTGAAAACAAAACGAAGACAAACCCCTGAAAGGAACTGTCTTCGTTTTACAAGGCCCCTCGGCCTTGAACCGCCCGCAAAAAAGTTTTACGAGCTCCCCCTATTGAATTGTATTTCCATTATACCCTCTTTTGGTTTCCAAAACAAGAACTTATCCACAGCGTAAAGAAAATTGTTATGAAAATTTTCCACGCTGCACGGCAGTGAAAAATAAAATTTTAACTAAAAATTTCATCACGGTGCGCGGCATCGTAAAGTTGCTTCGCATCCACGCTGCGCGGCAGCACAAAACCCGACACCGTCAAGCAACGCAAAACCGTATCAAAAACCCCTGGATTCCCCTATCTAGGGATTATTAAACTTTATTTTTTTCCAATCGGCGCTTTGCCTACAGAGAAGCTTCTCGGCATCCAAAGGCTCGGCCATTATTTCCTCAACGATCTTTTCCATCCTCATCCCCTGCGAACCTTTAACCAAAACCAAATCTCCTTCGCGCATGATCTCCTGGACTTTCCTGCCCGCGCTTTCCGGATCATCGAATGCGAAAATTTTCTTTTCCAAAAAGCCGGCACCTTTTATTTCATCCACGGCTTTTTTCATCCTTTTGCCCACAGCGACGAAAATATCCGCGTCCATTTCTTGCACCTTAGCTCCAACGGACCTGTGACCTTTTTCTTCCTCCCCTCCAAGTTCAAGCATATCGCCCAAAACGGCAATTTTCCTTTTGGCCCCAAGGGCATCCAAAACCTCCAAGGCCGCCAACGTGGAGACCGGTGAAGCGTTATATGTGTCGTCTATGACATGAGTGTTTTTTATGCCTTCTATCAAATTCATCCTTCCCTGCGGGGAATGGAAATTCTCCAAGGCCATCGTCGCGTCTATCAGGTTTATCTTGAATGTGGTCCCTATGGCTATGGCCGCCAAAGCGGAATATATTTGATGAGGAGCCAGGATATGGCGGAGCCTGACCGGAATGACGTTCCCGTCATAATCCAGCTTGAAACTGATGCCTTCCGGCCGCTGGTTGTCATCGTAGTTATAGACGATCATGTCCGCCCTGACTGAAGCCTTCTCGGAAAAACCATAGGTGATCACATTGCTCTTGGTCCTTCTTTGCATGTCGAGGACGTTATGGTCGTCGGCATTCAAGATCGCGAAACCGTGCTGAGGGAGGCTTTCCACCAACCGCCCTTTCTCCCTGGCTATTTTTTCAAGGCTGCCGAAAAATTCAAGATGGCTCCCGGAAACGTTGGTGACCACTCCGATCGAAGGCTTCACGAAAGAAGTCAGATATTCCATATCCCCCGGCCTGTCTATCCCGAGCTCCACGATTATTATCTTGGGGTATTTCACATGGAAAGCCACTACGTAAGCCCATTTCAAGAAAACTCCCAGCCAGCGCAAAAGCGAACGCCCTCCGGATTCAGCCCCTATGATCGTAAGCGGTATCCCCACTTCATTGTTATAATTCTTTTCATTTTTCCTGACCGGAAATTTTTTCGATAGCACCAAGAAAATCGCCTCTTTGGCGGAAGTCTTGCCGACCGACCCGGTAATACCTATGACTAAAGGCTTATGCCTCCTGAGCACCGCCGTCGCCATGAAGCGCAGGATCTTTTCCAGAAATTTTAGCTTTTTAGATTTCATAATCAAGACGTCTTATATCCCTTTAATATATACCCATCCTCGCACCGTCAATATTTCTTTTTGGGAACCTGGCCCGTCAATTTTTCTTCTTTTTCTTTTCATCCTTTTTGTCTTGAACTCCCAGAACCTTTTCTTTTTCAACCGCGACGGCCGGTTGCTGGGCCCCGTTGCCATACAGGCTGGTGTACATCGGACTCTCTTTCGGATCCTCGGTCGGTTTCACCTTATAATGCTCCATCAGGAATTTCATCACCCTGCCGAACGCCGGAGCGGCCGTCGATTCGGCCCATTGGACGTCCTTGGGATTGGCGATCTTCACCAAAACTGCGAATTTAGGGTCATTTATCGGAGCATACCCCGCGAAAGAACCGATTGTCAAACCTTCCTCGTAGCCGCTTGAACCGACTTTGGCCACCTGGGCGGTTCCCGTTTTTCCTCCCACCAGATAACCCGGGACATCGGCGCGTTTACCGTGGCCCTTGGTGACCACCGACCTGAGCATCTTGCCTACCTGCCTTGAGGCCTCTTCGGAAACGGCCCTTCCGATCTCTTCCGGCACCACTTCCTCCTCGGTGCCATCGGAATATATCATCCTTTCCACGATTTGCGGTTTCATAAGCTTCCCGCCGTTAGCCAAAGCGGCGTAGGCATTGACCATCTGCATCGGAGTGGCTGAAATTCCCTGCCCGAAAGATGCGGTAAAAAAGTTTATATTACGGTTGGTCTTTTCGATATTGACTATGTTTCCGGAAGCTTCCGCCGGCAATCCGACTCCCGTCTTCTGCCCGAATCCGAACCTTTTGGCATAATCCAAGAATTTGGAATTGCCCAGAAGTTTTTCCACGAAGATGACCCCCGTATTGATCGATTCCTCCAATACCTGCGTCATCGTCTGCCTGCCATACACTTTTTCTTCGGAATTTTTCAATTTGTATCCGGCTTCCGAAATGAAACCGTTATCCACGTATTCAGTATCCGGCGAAATTTTTCCGTCATCTATCCCCATGGCCATGGTAAACGGCTTAAAAATGGATCCGGGCTCATAGGGGGTGTTGACCGAAGGGTTGTTAAAAAGAGCGACGTCCTCGATTTTCGAATATTCGTTCGGGTTGAAATTCGGAAAATTGGCCATTGCCAGGATTTTTCCGGTAGCCGGTTCCATGACGATGATATTCCCGTTGTCCGCACCGTGCTTCTCCACGGTTTCGCGGAGAATCTTCTCCACTTCATATTGCACGGTATGGTTTATGGTCAAAACGAGATTGGCTCCGTTTCTGGCCGGACGCAAATCTCGATCTGAAACCGAAATCCACCTTCCTCCCCCGTCCCTTTCCTGACTCACCGAACCGTCCTCCCCCTTGAGCTTTTTTTCCCAAAAAGACTCTGTCCCATACATGCCTCTCGTGTCGTCCCCATTGGAACCGACGAACCCGACGATCTGGGAAGCGAGCTCCTCTCCGGGATAGTATCGGTAAATTTCCGGGGAAAACCTTACCCCCTTGATTCCCAAATCCTTCACTCTTTGGACCTGCTCATCGGAAAGCCTTCTCTTGATGACTTCGAAAGGATCGTCCTTATCGGAAATTTTTCCCCGAAGCGTGTTCTCATCCAATTCCAAAAGAGATGAGAGTTTTTTCGCGGCATCCTCATGGTTTTCAATCTCTTTCGGCACCGCGTAAGCCATATGGAACTGCCTGTTCACGGCCAAGGGATACAATTCGCCTTCGTCCCCGAGGAAAATCTCGCCCCTGTTGGCTTCCAGCTCGGCCGTCACCTTGTGCTGGTTTTCAGCCAAGGCCCTGTAGGTTTCATTGGCCACCACCTGCAAAGAAAAAAGCCTGCCCACTAAAGCCAGGGCCATAAAAAAAACGGAGAATACCAATATATATATCCTCCAGTATTTCCCGGATACCTCACCGTGGGCCTTATTGTTTCGAACGGTTCTGACGCTTCTCATCGTTGCACGCCCCCCAGCGTTTTATTTTTATCTTGCGGACATATTGAGAGCCAAAGGATTGGCGCCTTCCAAATAGGTCACGCTGTCAGCTTTGGACATATTGAGATCCTTACTTGCCTGTTCTATCTTATATAGAGATTTCAATTCCGCTTCCCTGATGCGAAGCGACTCATTCTCGCCTTTTATTTGTGAAATTTCCTTTTCAATCTGCCTTATCTGATAGCCCTTCACAGCGCTCTGATTGATGGAATATATATACAAAAGTCCTGCGAATACGGCAAAAACAGCAACACCCACGACCGGATTGATGAATCCAGCCACGCTCATGCTACGTTGTATTTCTGTTTTTCTTTTTTTTCCGGGCCTCCAGTTGCAGGAATTCCTGCGGATGACCACGTTGCGGCTTTGCATCGTTTTCGCGCCCCCTTACTTGCGCTTAAACTTTTTATTTTTGTTTTTTTCATGCGGAATCTGCACGGATGACACGACTATCTTTTTTACCGTACCAAACGAACGGATCCCGCATGCGTCCTATATCTTTTCAATGATTCTCAATTTGGCGCTTCTGGCTCTCGGATTCTCCTCCACTTCTTTCTCCGTCGGGACTATCGCCTTCCTGGTGACGAGTTTGGCGATCGGCTCCCTTCCGCAACGGCAGATGGGAAGCTCCGGCGGACATACGCACCCCCTGGACAACTCACGGAACAGATTTTTCACGATCCTGTCCTCTCCGCTGTGGAAAGTGATGATCGCGAGCCTTCCTTTTTTCAAAAGCGCTTCCGTTCCGTCAGCCACCAATTTTTTGAGAACCTCTAACTCGCTGTTCACTTCTATCCGTAGCGCCTGGAAAGTCTTGGTGGCGAAATGGATTTTTCCCCTCCTATACATTCCCGGCACCGAACCTTCTATTATCGAAATGAGTTCCTTCGTCTTGGTTATCCTTTTTTCCTCCCTGGCCTTGCAGATTCCCCTGGCTATGCTTTTGGCATATTTTTCATCTCCGAATTCTCGCAGCACCTTGGTCAATTCTTCTTCGGAATATCCGTTCACGACCTTCTCCGCGGTCAACTCCCTTTTCCTGTCGAGCCTCATGTCCAACGGCGAATCGAATCGGAAACTTATTCCCAAATCCTCGTCCTCCAACTGGTCGGAAGAAATACCCAGGTCCGCCATTATGGCATCGACACCGGCAATTTCCAGATCCTCCAAACACTCCTTTATTTTTTCAAAATTCTCATTTATCAAAATTATCTTCTCCCCATACTCCCTCAACCGCGCGTCCGCATCTATCTTTTTCCTGAAAGCCTCCACGGCCCTCCCGTCTTGGTCGAACGCTATCAGTTTTCCGTCCGGCATTATCCTTTCCAGGATTTCCAAACTGTGTCCTCCTCCACCGAGAGTGGCGTCGACAACGATGCTGCCGTTTTTCAACTTCATTCCCTCAATGGTCTCTTCGAACAGTACGGATTTATGGATACTTGACATCAAATTTCTAATTTCTAATTTTGAATTTTTAATCAAATCCCAATGACTTAATGTTTAAAAATTAATTCATTAAAAATTCATTCGAAATTCAAAACTAAAAATTTAAAATTACGGTTTCTAATATATTCCCAGCTTGCCCAACTGTTCGGCGATCTCGTCCGTGCTCGCCTCCGAGCTCGTCTTATACGCCTTCCACTTGTCCTCGTTCCAGACCTCCAATCGGTTGAAAAGTCCGGCCACGATGACGCTCCTGTCCAATTCCGCATACTCCTTGAGATAATCAGGGAGCAGGATCCTTCCTTGCTTGTCCAAATCCACATCGATCGCTCCTGCGAGCATGAGACGCACGAAACTTCTCGTTCCCGACTCCCCCATCGGAAGCGTACCAAGTTTTTCCGCGAGCTCCTTCCATGTTTTCAAAGGATAAACGAAGAGGCACTTGTCCAATCCCCTGGTCACCACAACTTTACTACCCAACTCTTTGCGGAACTTCGAAGGAAGCGCCAGGCGCTTTTTCGGATCCACGCTGTGTTGGTATTCTCCGATGAACATGGGGATTCGTTAGTGACAACTATTTGTTATTACCCACTTGTCACCACTTTATTACACTACAATGTCATTCTACCCCACCGCTCCACATGCGTCAACACTTCGAATGATGAAAAAAATGGCTTTCTCCCGGTTATATTTGGAGTTATCCACACCGACCAACCCGCCTTGAACCAAAATCCTGCCATTCCTGTTTCCGCGCCTAAAAAATATTCCGCAAAAAAGAATCTGTCGCCCTCCAGGATATGCTTGATTTTTTATCCCGCTTCCTGTAATCTCATATGAAGCTTTCTTTACAATATATAAACCATATAAACCCGGAAATAGGAGAAGACGATGGCGGAAATTCTGTCAGGAGTAAAAATCGCGGGAAAAGAACAGGAAATTTATGCCGCCCTGGAAAAAGGCATGGCGGCCGTTTCCGAATGCATAACCAGGGAAGCCCATCATGAATGCATCGGCAAGCTCCATGTCTACGTACTCGGCACCGCCCAGGAAAGCTTCATCAGGGAAAAATTTCCCTTTTGGAAAGAGGTGCGCCGGAACAACGTTTCGGTCTTCTGCGTCAGGGAAGGATCGCTCAAAAAAATCGCCAGCATGATCCGCCAAGCGGTAAAAGGGGATCCGTAAGAAAAAACGAAATCGTTCGGAAACAAAAAAGAGCTGCGGCCAAACCACAGCTCTTTTAATTTTGTCTAAAAACCTATCTTATTCGAATCTGAAAAACTTGTCCTTCGTCGCTCCGCACACCGGACACCTCTCCGGAGCCTCGCCGATTTCAGGATGTCCGCAAACCGAACAAATGAAATATTCCCTTTCTTCGATGTCACCGCCTTTTCCCAAAGCTTCGGAAAAAAGTTTCTCGTGGGTCTTTTCCACGGCATTGGCGCGGAAGAATCCCAAGTGCGCCGCATTCTGCTCCTCGGATTTGGCCTCATCGATGAACTGCGGATACATCACGGTGAACTCATGCGTTTCACCGGCGATCGCCTCCTTCAGATTTTCCTCGGAATTTTTCACTTTGCCCGCGTTCTCAAGATGGGCCAATGCATGGACGGTTTCCCCTTCGGCCGCGACACGGAATAGCTTAGCCAAACCGGTCTTCCCTTCTTTTTCCGCCGCCTTGGCGAAAGCCAAATATCTTCTGTTAGCTTGCGACTCACCGGCGAATGCCGCCATCAAATTCTCTTGCGTTTTCATGGGTTATTTTTTCATATTAATTATTACCAGTTTATTTAATGATACCATATAAGCCTTATGCGCGCATTTAACCCACTGTCTTTTTCCAAATCCGAATAAAAAGACGTCCTTTCCAAAAAATCTTGAAAAGGGCGTTATAAGCAAAACGGATTCCGTAAAAGAAAATTTTCAAGCAACCATACTGGTCTCCAGAAACCAGGCCATCTTTCCGGAATCTCCGGGATTTTCCTCGATTCCCTCGATTTCCGAAAGGGGGATTTGGACCGTCATGGCCCGATAACCCCGATCCGTTGCCAAATCGGAACGCCCGACCCTTACGTGGGCATACTTGCCGACATGGTCCACGCTTTCGACACGTCCCAGCAGACTCTCATGATTTCCCATGGAACTTCCTGGAACCCAGACCCAGTCACCCCCTTCGAGCACATGGACGACCTTGTTGATCATTTTCGAAAGCTTGTTCCGGCCTTCGATAAAACTCATCCTTTCATCACGGAGATGTTCGGCGATCGCAAGTAGTCCTTCTACCTCCTCCTCGCCGAGAAGATGACGCCTTATGTCCGGAGAAAGGATCTCCAGAAACATCAAACACTCTTCCAGCCGGATCCTCGCCTCTGCCTCTCCCCTCATCGCGTTTTCTACAAGGGGAAGGATGTGCCTGACGAGCTTCCTGACCTTATTGTTGAACAATATCGCTGTCGCGGTTCCCATGGCCTTTTCTCCTTTCCGCCCCACTGCCAAAAGACGGGGCTTTCGCGTTTAAGGAACTTTTTAACTCAAGATCGTTTATAAGAATATTACAAAGCAGGCCGCCGATACTTGCATTTTCCCGAAAAAACCTCCTCTCCTATTACGCTCCGTTTTTGCTTTGCGCCTGCCAAAGGCTATAATATACGCCTTTTTTCCTGAGAAGTTCTTCGTGATTCCCCTCTTCGACGATGGCGCCGTTTTCCAAGACGACTATCTTGTCAAAATCGACGATAGTCGAAAGACGATGCGCGATGACGATGGTCGTGATATTTCCCTGGGACAACCTCTTAATTTCCTCCTGAATCATCTTTTCCGATTTTGTATCAAGCGAGGCCGTCGCCTCATCGAAAACCAAAACCGCCGGATTTTTCAAAAGCATCCTGGCGATCGCCACCCTCTGTTTTTCCCCGCCGGAAAGTTTCACCCCTCTTTCCCCCACGATCGTTCCATATCCTTCGGGAAGTTCTTTGGCGATGAAGTCATGGATGTTCGCCATCTTCGCCACCCGTTCGACCTCCTCCTTGCTTGCCCCGGGCTTGCCGTAGGAGATGTTATGGAAAATCGTATCGTTGAAAAGCGTGGTGTCCTGGGCGACGATCCCGATATGCTCGCGAAGGCTTTCCTGTTTTATGTCGCGGATATCCTTGCCGTCGATCAGGATGGATCCGCTCGAAACGTCATAAAGGCGGAAAAGGAGTTTGGAAATCGTGGATTTTCCCGAACCGGAATATCCCACCAAGGCAACCCGGGTCTTGGCCGGAATTTTCAAATTTATATGCGAAAGAACCTCCCTGCTTCGCTCGTAACCGAAGCTCACGTCCCGAAATTCTATGTTCCCTTCGCAAATTTCCAATTCCTCGGCATATGGCTTATCCAAGATGGTATTTTTGACCTTTAGAAGGCGGAACATGGCGTCCACGTTCGCCAATCCTTCCTTGATAGTCCTATATGTGAATCCTAAAAAACTCATCGGGATGGCGATGCGGGTAAGATAAGTCGTCACCAGCACGAAATCTCCGATTGTCGCCTGACCTTTGAGGTATTCCCCGATAGCCAAAACAAGAATCGCCGTGAGTCCCGCCGTAATGATGAGCCCCTGCCCCATGTTCAAATTGGCGCCGGATTTGGTCGCCTTCACTGCCACCTTCGCCCAGTCGGCAAGGAACGTTCCGAACCTCCGATATTCATATTTCTCATTGCCGAAATATTTGACCGTCTCATAGTTCATCAGCGCGTCGATAGATTGGCCGTTGGCTTTGTCATCTTTCTTGTTGGCTTCCAAAAGGAGTTTTTGCCTGCTTTCCGTGACATAGACCGTGAAAGAAACGTAGGCCACCACGAAAACCGCGAAAGCTAACGTGAAGGAAAGCGGGAAAAGCCTGATAAAAATGATTATCACGAAAAAGATTTCGATGAGCGTCGGGATTATGTTAAAGGAAAGGAACCAGAAGATGGTTTCCAGCGATGACGTCCCCCTGCTGATTTTTCTTGAAACCCTCCCGGTCGCGCGGCTGGCATGGAACTTGGCCGGGAGCGAAATAAGATGCTCAAAAACGTCCAAAGAGACCATTTTCCTGATACCCGTCTGCACTCTCGCGAAAACGTAGTCTTTGATCCCCTCCAGAAGGTTTCCTCCCCAGCGCAACGCGAAAAAAATCACGATCAGCAGCGCGATGAAATCGAGCGGGGCTGTGGAGCCTTTTTCGACCAACACGTCGATGAGTTCCTTCATGACATAGGGATCGGCCACCGAAAAAACCTTGGATGCGATCACCAAGACAATCCCGATAACGACCCTCGCCCGAAACACCCGCAAATATTTCAAAATTTCCCAAATATTCGATTTTTTCTTTTTTTCCTCCTCCATAATTGATAAAATTACCTTCATTTAGAATACAACCTCGACCCCCCTATTATACTCGATTGGCCCAAATACGTCTTTTGGTTTATACTTGGCACAAAGCCTTCAGAAAGGCTGAGTGAAAAAATAGGACCCACCTGGACAATCAGGGAAAAATATATTTTTTTCCGTTACTTTTTTCAAGGGATCTACACGCTCGGCCCGCATTGAGGGCTTTTAATTTTGTCTTGCTTTTCGCGCTTCGCGGTGCTATCCTCCCATAAAACATAGCGCGGATAAATATCCGCTTCCGCCCTTTGAAATCTCAACAGAAAGGATGTGTCCCATGAATGAAATCTATCTTTTTTCCACGGTTTTAGTGTTCCTGGTGTTCTTCATCTTCGGCACGATGGCGACCTGGAGGATCGGCAAGAGCTATGTCCGGGTCCAGGGAACCTTCGCCAAAAGCTTCGTGTTCGGAATAGGCATGGCGATCGGCATCGCCAGTTATTTTATTTCGTATGCCATAACCGCCTATGCGATATTCATCCTACCCGACAAAGCCTACCTGCTCAGCGCCGACTGCGAATATCCGATACGAACCGAACTGTTCAGCCTGTCCATGATGCTGTCATTCGTCACGACGGCGGCGGTCATGACTCTCTCGGCGAAAAAAGAGGATTCCGGCTTCTGACATTCAAGCGAAAGGATTGATCCGATGAAAACCATACCGATTTGGAAACGATTGCGCAATTGGCTTTTTCCCGTCGAAATAAACTCGTTCGACTTCCTCATGGAATTTGCCAAGAAAGCGGGATGTAAAAAGGCCACTATCGTCATACTCTTGGCGAAAGAAAGGCCGGGGGAAGATTTGAAGGCCGGCAATTTTTCCGACCGCTACAAGACTTATGCCATGGTAAGGATCATCACGAACAAGGATCGATTGCTCGTTTCCAAGCAGGAGTTGGCGGATATGCCCTATGGCGACTATTTCAAGAATTTCGCATATCTTCAAGAAGAACGTTCCGGATTATTGCGGACGTTCATGGAAGCCAATTCATTGGCGGAAAGGATACGCATGGAGTTGCCTGCGGCCGAAATCGAGATATTAGAATTTTTCAAAGAAGTGCCCATGAGCGCGGAAAGGAAA
>LCPX01000017.1 GCA_001003855.1 Candidatus Moranbacteria bacterium GW2011_GWE1_49_15
CCGCCTGACATATCCATAATCATCTCAGGCATTCCGTCCGCTGGTTTTATACTGATACCTCCACTATCGAACGTCACACCTTTTCCTATGAGAACTACCGGCTTACCTTTCTTTTCGCCATTATATTCCATAACGATGAATCTAGGTTTCTGTCTGGAGCCTTTTCCGACAGCCAAAACCGCTTCCATTTTCATTTTTTTCATATCCCCTTCTCCTAACACCGAAACTTTTATTCCCGTGCCCTTAGCCGCATCCTGTGCGTTCTTTGCCAACACTTCAGGCGTCATCTCTCCGCTTGGCGTATTTGAAATATCCCTACAGGAATTTATTTCCTTTCCGATCAATTGGCCCCTTTTTATGCTTTTTTCAATTTCCGCCTTACCGTCAGCAATAATCAGAATTTCTTCAATGAATTTCCACCCCTCCTTGGGTGTTTCCTTGTAGGCAACGAATTCGTAATTGGCCATCTCGAAATTTACGGCGAAAATCTCAGCTACAGCACTTTCTTCGCCCAACTTCAAATCCTTCACTGCAGTCCAATCCAAAGCAAGTTTTTTTATTCCGTTTTTTTTGGCAAAAAAAACGATTTGCCTGGGAATAAGCGTTGCTTGTCTCCAATTGATTTTTTCAGGCAATTTGATTTCCAGCGTCCTATTTTTTCCTTCCACGATTACGCAACCCTCTTCGTTTTTTCCTTTAAAAGACACTTTCGCGAATGACTCATCCTTGATTCGTCCGGCTACTGATATTTTCATATTCGTTGCCATAACATCATCGGCACTCAATGGGCACGTCGACGATGCTACGTGTTAATTTTTGATTATTCCATATTGCCATTATATCACCTCATACTTTCATTTGACCACTTTTCGAAGAAGCGACATCGGCTCGAGAACTTCCCTGTTTTTCACTCCCAATCTTCCGATTTTAAGACGGAAAAGTTTCTGTTGTCCTCCGTGAGCGGAAGCGATTTCTCTCCGGTCCTCATCCATGATTTTCTTGACGGAAATCTTGACGATCCCGTTTCTGCCGATAACTTCCAGCGAATCCGATAGATAAATCGCGTTATGCGCGGCGATAAGGATATCCTCCTTCCCCACGCTCTTTATTTCCCCTACGAACTGGTAAGGGGAACTTTCGTGGGAATTTTTGAAATTATGTTCAGGTTCGTTTTCCAAAAGGAAACCTTCCGTGTATCCCCTGTTGACCATCGCCGCCAACTCCCTAGCCTCCCTGAAAACCACCTTCCCAACTTCCCTGCTTGGAAGGTTTTTCCCGACCGCATCCAAAACACTCCTATAAGCCCTAGTAACCGAGGCAACGTAGAAAACGCTTTTGTTGCGTCCTTCTATCTTAAACGACATCACTCCCGCGTCATGAAGATCTTTGACGTGCTTTAGGAGATTGAGGTCCTTGCTGTTGAAAAAATAAGTGCCGTGGGAATCTTCTTCCAATTCGACTTCATGCTCGCCCCTCATGTCCTCCACCGACATGGTCAAAACTTCTTCATTTTGATTTTTATCCGCCGGCTGGCGGATTGATTTTTGATTTTTTTTGTATCCCCATCGGCAAGGCTGGGAGCAATCTCCCAGATTGGCGCTTTTTCCGCTCATCCATTTGGAAAGGATACAGCGCCCGGAATAACTCATGCACATCGCCCCATGGACGAAATATTCCAACTCCAATTTCGGAACCCTTCTATGGATTTCCCTGATGTCACCGAGCGTCACCTCCCTGGCCAACACCACCCTCTTGGCTCCCAGGTCGTACCAAAACTTCGCCGCCTGCCAATTGGTCGTGTTCGCCTGCGTGCTGATATGGATATCGACCTTGGGCAGATGCTTCTTGACTAAGTTCAGCACCCCGAGATCGGAGATTATCACGCCGTCCACTTTTATTTTCTTGAGGAATTTCAGATGCTCCTCTATCTTCTCCAGATGGATGTTATGGGCATAGATATTGATCGTCACGAAAATCTTCTTGCCTTTCCCATGCACGAAGTCCGCGGCCTCCCGGAGACTCTCCTGGGTAAAAGCGTTGATCCTCGAGCGCATGGAAGTGTCCGGTATCCCGCAATAAACGGCGTCCGCTCCGTAATGGATGGCGTATCTCAATTTTTCAGGACTGCCCGCCGGCGCGAGCAACTCCATTTCTATATTTCTTCGCTTTTTCATATTGGAAATAAGGTTCTTAAGTTATGCTACAATATACCTTTTTATGCCGGCGCAGTCAATAAAAAATCCCGTCTCCGCCAGCTGGCGGAGACGGGATTTCCAAGGTTTCAATCTAGACGGTCTTTTTTGAAGAAGGCGGAGCCACTATCTTGTGGATGATTTCCACGAGCTCGGAAGGAGTATGGTGGGATTTGACGAAATATTCGTTCGCCCCAAGTCCCAAAGCCTCTCTCTTATCATCGGCGTTATCCAAGTTGGTCGAGACGATAATCGGCAAATTCCTGAACCGGTCATCCTTCTTGATTTTTTCCAGAGTCTCGAATCCGTCCATCACGGGCATCACTATGTCCAACAAAATGAGATCGACGATGTCGCCTTTCTTTTCGAGCCACTCGAAAACCTCCCTGCCATCCTTGGCTTGAAGCACGTCATATCCCTTGCCGGAAAGCGCGACGAAATACATTTCCCTGATATCAGCTTCGTCTTCGGCGATCAGGATGGTCTGCTTATTGTTTTCCATTTTTTTGGGTATTTATTTTTTAACCATAATCCCTATTACTTCAATTTTAACAATAATTCAATGGCAATGCAACAAAACGCAAGCCTTGATTTTTGGAAAATAACTGCTATCATTTATCTTTCCCTTATTTATGTGATAAAATCGAGTTATGGCAACCATAGCAATCAACAAAAGAGCGACTTTCGACTACGAAATCCTGGAGAAATACGAGGCCGGTTTGATGCTGATCGGGGCGGAGGTCAAATCCATAAAAAGCGGACGCATAAGCCTCAAAGAGAGCTTCGTGACGATCAAGGGAAGCGAGCTCTACCTCACCAACGCCAATATCCCCAAATATGCCTTCGCCGGAAACCTCCCCTCCTACGAACCAACCCGGCCCAGGAAGCTGTTGGTCAAAAAATCGGAAAGCAAGTCTTTAATAGGGAAAGCGCGCACCCAAGGCTTGACACTCATCCCTCTTCGTGTGTATACTAAGAAGCGACTCGTGAAGTTGGAATTCGCCCTGGCGCGAGGAAAAAAGGCTTATGATAAGCGCTCGGATATGGCGAAAAAGGATGCCAAGAGAAAAATAGAAAGGGCCCTTAAAAAAAGGTAGATCCAAAAGGAAACTGCCAAAATTTACGTATTAAGATAGAGGGTCAATCTTGACGCTCCCCGCCCGAAACCCTTCATTTGAAGCGCTCCGAGCGGGGGTTGTCTAGTTTCGACAGGTTGCTCATTGAAAAATTCGCAAGCCGATCATCATGGTCAGATCGTAAAACCGTCCATGAAGATACATAACTGCAAACATCGTATCAAAAGTAAAAGGAGCGTTTGCGCAAGCATTCTCAACTTCTTTTGCGCCAGTTTTGGCCTAAATCGCCGAAGCCATTAGACTGCCGACTTCCTATAGGCAGAGCCTAGTGTCAATCATAGGAATCGCACGAATCGTTTTCCCTGCATGATCCGTGTCAAATTGCGCCAGGGACAGCTCGCTAAGGTTTTGTCCTGTGAAAAATAAACCGACTACGCTTGTAGAGAATTTTTTGGTGACAGCTTTGGACATGGGTGCAATTCCCATCAACTCCACATCATTGGAACAAAGTAAAAAATAACAAAACTTGACCCTATTCTTTCACGTGCAGAATATGGCCAATGTCATCAAAGCCATTAGAAAAAGATTCCGGTTCAAACCGAAACAAACCAATACCGGTCCGCAATTCAAGACGAACGAGGCCATACGCATACCGAAAGTGATGGTCATCGATGAAAAAGGGGTGCAACTCGGAGAGATGTACACCTCGGAAGCGCTGGACTTGGCCAGGGAAAAGGAATTGGATCTGGTCGAAGTGTCGCCGAAAGCGCAGCCTCCCGTCTGCAGGATAATGGATTACGGCAAACAACAGTACAAACAGTCCAAACAGCACAGACTCGCCAAGGCCAAGCAAAAGACGGTCGAGACGAAGGGGGTGAGACTGGGCCTCAGGACCGACAGCCACGATTTGGAAAACAAGAAAAACCAGATCGAGAAATTCCTCCGCAAAGGCAACAAGGTGAAAATAGACATCATCCTCAGGGGAAGAGAAAAAGCCCACCAGGATCTGGCCAGGGAGAATCTCAAGGGCTTCCTTGCGATGATAGAAACGCCTTACAAGACCGAAGAAGAGATCAAGAGATTCCCCGGCGGATTCAATGTCATAATCGCACCGATCCAGGAGCAACAATAAGACAGCCATAAAATAACCAACTAATATCCAACGAAAACATATGCCGAAGATGAAGACCAAGAAGTCCGTCGCGAAAAAGGTGAAGATAACCAAAAACAAGAAGGTCCTCCGAAGATCGACCGGACAAAACCACTACAATTCCAAAGAAGGAGGGGACGTGACGAGATCGAAAAAGAAGGACCAGAGACTCTTCAAGGGAGACGAGAAGAACGTCATAAAGGCCCTACCCTATCAGATAAACAAGTAATTTTCATAAATATAAACGGATAAATTGCGGATGCATCCTTGTTTCGACAATTTACAAGTTTAAGCGTTAAATACAATGGCGAGAGTAAAAAGAGGCATGATGGCCTCCAAGAGAAGAAAGAACGTTCTTAAAATGGCCAAAGGCTTCAAATGGAGAAGGAAATCCAATTTCAGAGCCGCAAAGGAAGCCCTTCTTAAGGCCGGGAAATATGCCCACCGCGACAGAAGAGCCAAGAAAAGGACGAATCGAAGGCTTTGGATAACCAGATTGAACAACGCCGTAAGGGAGCTCGGAAATACCTATAGCAAATTCATCAAGACCCTGACCGACAAGAAAATAGAGTTGGACAGAAAGGTCCTCTCCCAGATGGCCCAGGAGAATCCGGAAGTATTCAAGAAATTGGTAGAGAAAGTCGGATAATTCGGCACGAAAAACTTTCGATAAAAAAACCGCCTCTTGGCGGTTTTTTTGTAGTTTGAAAAACATGTCTCGCCTATCCCAAGACCCGTTTCGTGTGGACCGCCGCCCTGTGATTCCTTTTCTTTATCAGATAGCTATAAAGCCAGACTCCGAGGGCTATGCCTGCCAGGTCTATAAAAACGTCCGAAATCTTGCCGGTCCTGCCGAAAACGAAGACCTGGTGGATCTCGTCGGAAACCGCATACACGAATGAAGCGAAGATAGCCCAATGATAGCTATGATTGTCCTCATCCTTAAAGCGGAGCCAGAATACCCTCACCCACAAGACAGCCAGGATCGCATACTCGAAAATATGGGCCCCCTTTCTTTCTATCATCATCCCCAAATCGTATGTCTGGAATCCGTTTCCCGGAACGGAAGACAGGGCGAATATGCCCGCGCTCCAAAGCAGCAACGGCAGATAATAAAAAGCTATTTTTTTAGTTTTGACATGTTTCATTTTCTGTTTTTTTCAAATCAGGAGGAAAGATAAAAAATATGTTTCCAAGCGGACCGCCGCCAAAAGCCATCCGGCTGGTTATTTCCTTTTATCCATGAACTCCTTGGACAACCTGAAAAAAGCCACGAACGGAAGCCAGATCCATAAGGTTTTTTCCAAAAAGCCCTCGATTATATCGTTCATATTTTTTTACTTAATTTTATCAGAGTATCCGACGGTTAAGCCAGATGGAGATTCACGCATTGCGTCATTTCATACACGACGTCCTTCTTTTCAACCACGATCCTCCATCCTTTTTCCTGGGCCACCTCCTTGAGGTTTTCATTCGGGTTGAACGCTATCGGATATTCCATCAATTCCAAAAAACTCGCGTCTGATTCGGTGTCCCCTATCCCATATGATCCTTCGAGCGTCAGGCCGTTTTCTTCCACGTATCTCCTAACCACTTCGCCCTTGTTCTTCACCGGCTCGCCGATGTACCCCCCTGTATATATGCCGTCTTTCATCTCATAAACGCTACCGAAAACCTTGTCGAACTTCAGATGTTTCTTGTTATACTCTTCCACTATCTCAATGGGAGACCCTGAAATGGCTATGATATTATAACCGTCGTCCCTCAATTTCCTGATGAGGTCCTCCGCGAAGATGTAGGTCCTGTCCTTATGGAAAGACACCACCATCTCGCTGGCCCTGACCACGTCCTCCTTCTTGCAGCCCTTGATATGCTTTTCAAAAAGTTCCACCAATCCAAGCCTGTAAGATTCATATTCCCCTTTATGCTCTAGCCAATTCGTATAAAGATGCACTATCTGGTCGCGCACCTTGCGCGGGAACACGTTGATCCAGGACAGCTCGTTGATGAGCTCGAAATGCAGATTTTTTCGGAATATGGTCCCGTCTATATCGAAAACAGCCAATCTGTTCTGTTTTGCCATGTCTTTTCTTTTTCTTATTGCTTACATCCCAATTATACCTTTCTCAGCTTCAAAGTAAAATGCGATCCAACGCCTTCGATGCTCTCGACCGTCAGATCCCCTCCCATCTTCAAGGCTATTTCCTTCGAAATCCAAAGACCCAAACCGGTTCCTGAAATCTTGGATGTTTCCTCGCTTTTTACCCTATAGAATTTGGAAAATAGTTTTTTCATATTTTCCGCCGACATTCCCAACCCCGTGTCAGCCACCGTCACATATACGAACTTGTCATCCTGCTTGCTTTTGATTTCCACTTTTCCCTCGGGGGTGTATTTTATGGCGTTGCTCAAAAGATTGACCAGGATCTGCTTGACCCTCTCCGGATCGGCACTGACCCGCAAATTCTTTTTGACTCCGTTGACCAGCTGCAATTTCTTCTGTTGGGCGGATACCCCCATCTCATTCACGCTTCCCTGGACGATCGCCGTCAGATCCATGTCCTCAGGCCTTATCGGTAACCTGTTCTGTTCCAATTTTGAAACCTCCAGCAAATCCTCCACCAGATCCCGCAGTCTTGTCGCCGATATGTCCATGTTCTCAAGGTAGCGCCGCTGGTTCTTCGCTTCGTCCGAATCCGGCTTTCCCTGCAGGTTGTCATTGAGAAGCCCTATATATCCCCTGATAGCCGTAAGAGGGCTCTTCAGCTCATGGCTGGCCATCGAAATGAAATCGTCCTTCATCTTGTCTATCTCTTCCAGCTTCGTGGCTTTGAGTTCATATTTGAAAAGCCTGGCATGGTTCACCACCAAGAGCAAGACGACCACCAAGGAAGCCAGGGCGACGAAATACACCCTGTCTATGATACTTTGCACGAACCTGTCATGCTCCGACAAGGACAAGCGGAAAAGGGCGATTCCCGTTTTCTTGCCATCCATGTCCCTAATGACGTCCCCAACGTTCCAAAACCTGCCCTGCTCGTCATGATCCAGAAAGGCTATGGCCTCGCCCTCGCTCCAAAGGATGGCATAAAGAGTGCTCTGGCTTTCAACATTATCGCTTCCCGCGGTCGATGCCACGACGGAAAAAGCCCCGCCTTCTTCTCCGGGCTTGAGTATGGCAATATCCTTTATCTCGGAATCCTGTTCCTTTATCGCGTCTATCTTGGCTTGTAAATTCTCCCGCTCATCAACAAGGTCCGACCCGAAGGTTTTTAACACGTTGCCGGCCAGAAGCGCCTTGCTCTGGAGGAGCTTATCCGTGGAACTCTCGAATTTCCTCAATGAATAATAACTATTAAAGAATATTATCGCCGTAACGGCTACAATCAGCACCAAAGAGTACAGAATGGTGGGATTTTTCTTGGTGAAATCTACGCCACGTTTAATCAGATTGCTTATCATAATTATGTTTATGGTTTATTATCCCGACCACGGCCAATGCGATACCCAGGAAAACCGCCGCCGCCAAAAAAGCGAAGATTGCGAAGCTGCCTTTGGATTTTTGCGCCGGAGACTGGTTCTTGGTAATTTCCTGCGCCTGGGCGTTCGGAATGATGGTGGCGGCCTCGGCTGTTTTCACGAATCTGATCGGTTCGCTTTTGCCGGTTATCTTCCCGGTATTGTCGGTCACTGCCACATAAGCCTCGTGTTCCCCTTCCTCGAAATCCTTATCTAACTCGTAAACCCAATTCCCCTGGGCATCCGTCTTCACGGTCACGACGATCGGCTCGCTGTAAAGGTATATGGTGACGAAAGAATTCGGAAGCCCTTTTCCGGAAAGGGACAATCTTTTTTCGCCGGTGTCTTTTTTGACGACTTCCACTTTTTCAACGGAATATTCTCCGCGTATTTCCCCGACTTCTTTCGGGTTCTCGAAAAATATCCTGTCACTTCCGTCCCCCGGGGAGTATTTGAGAGGATTGAAACCGTTTTTGATCTCATCCCCGTCCAAAAATCCGTCGCGGTCCGTATCGGGATTTTTAGGATCCGTTCCCCTGGCCAGCTCCTCCGAATCGGAAAGTCCGTCCTTGTCGGTATCCGGAGAATTAGGATCGGTTCCCACGGCTTTCTCCTTTTCATTACTGAGTCCGTCCCCGTCCGCATCCTCCCGTTGGCCGTAGTCATATTCCGGCTGGACGATAGCGGGATCAGTAGTCGTGGGAACCGGATCCGCTAAGATTTTTTCGACGTAAGAAACGTCCAGATACATATCCCTGCTCGCATAAGCGACGCCCCCTATGATCGCTTTCGCTATGAAATAATATCTCCCGTTCGGCAATCTCGTGGAATTGTCGATTTGGAAAGTCCAATTGCCGGCAGTATTTTTTTGGGCGGCTCCCAAATATTCGAAGTTGGAAGATCCATCCCTCCTGGTCCTGAATTCCACTTTTTCAGCGTCCGGCGAATAGACCGACAAAGTCAACATTTTCGTCGTTATCTTGGATCCGTTGGTCGGCTGGACTATTTTCACCGTCGTGTCTTTTGTTGTTTCGGTTATGTTTTTTTCCGTGGTCGACGTGCCCGCATCGGTCGTCGTGTCTAAAGTAGTTGAAATATCGTTCGTCGAGATTCCCGACGTCGTCGTGTCGGTGGTCGTATTTTGAACGTTTGTCGATTCAGTGGTCAATGTCCTGTTTATTTTTAAGCTTATGCTGCTCGTGGTAATCTGGCCGTTATATGTACCTTTGGCGGTGAAATAATGCAGGCCGTTCGGCAGGCTCTCCTTGGCGTTTATTTCCACCTTGAAAATGCCACTCGTCGTTTTGCTCTGGGATGTCCATGATTTGCCCGAAGGTGACGATTGCACCGACACATAAGTGGAGAGCGGGGACTCGATCTCCATAACGAAAGAATCCGTGGTGATTTCCGCTCCCGATAGCGGTGATTTTATCTTCACATAGAAATTCGGAGTGGGAGCGGTTCCGTCAACGGGATCTGAGGAAGTTTCGGCCTGTGCTTCGGTTGCATATTCTCCACCGATAACAGCCGAAGAGAAAACCAATACGACTATTGCTAACAAGACGAGGAAGGATTCTTTTTTATTTTTCATATTTATTTTAAAATGGATACTCCTTATTTGATTTTACTATAAATCTCATAACCGGCAACGCCGAAAGCCACGGAAACGTTCAATGATTTCTTATCTCCCCTCATTGGAATCTCGATGTACGCGTCGCATTTTTTCAGAATCCTTTTGTCTATCCCCTTGGGCTCGTTTCCCAACAGCAACGCGATCGGAAAATCCGGAACGAATTCTTTGTAATCGACGCTTCGCTCGTCTTGTTCGAGAGCCGCTACCGTCACACCTTCTTTTTTGAGTTTATCCAAAAGTTTCCCTATCGAGGTCGCCTTTTCCCAACTGACATACCTTTCCGCCCCCAGAGCCGTTTTGGTTATCATCTTTTGGGCCTTGGATAAATAGAGCGCTCCCTCCTTGGCGGGAGACGGGGTGTATCCGGTCAAGTATATCCTGTCCGCTCCGATGCCGTCCGCGGTCCTGAAAATAGATCCCACGTTATATGCGCTCCGGATATTGTGCACTATGACTGCAAATCTGCCCGCGGTTTCTTTTTCCATCAATAATGTATGATTATCGGCGTACCTATATCGGCCCATTCGTATGTTCTTTGCGCCGGTCCGACTCCCAACCTCACGCAGCCGTGGGAAACAGGAATCCCCAGATGGTTAGCTCCCTCCTTATATCCACCTGGCCATTCCGGAAGCTCATGTATCCCATATTCCCCGGATGAAGTAAGCGCCATCCAATATGGCATAAACAGGCTGTATTTTTTCGACCACGGCTTTGGGGCCTTGTTATAAACCTGGAACGTTCCGGTCGGGGTGTCCATGCCGCGCTTGCCGGAAGAGACCAGATATGCGTCCAAAACCTCACCGTTTTCAAAAAGGACCATGACCTGGCTTTTCAGGTTTATATCTATATATTTTCCTTCAAAAACGCGCGGCTCGGTGTAAATCTTGGCCTGGGCCAGCCTGACGGCGAAATCATTGTCCCAATTTTCTATTTCCCGCGGCTTGGTCTCGAAATAAGACCCGTGAACCTTCTTATATTCTTCCGCCGGGGCGCTCCTATGTTTCAAGTAGACCGAAACTTCGTATCTTTTTCCTCTTTGGAGCTCCTCCTTCGGCATCAACTTGACCGCCGTTTTCTGTTCGTTGAATTCGGAAACGAACTGCGCCATCGGATCGAACGCCAATTTCACGCTATATTCCTCCAATGGCCTGTCGAAGTTGATAATTATCGGATCCTCTATGCCTAGCAGGACGTCCTTCTCCCCCTCCGCCGGACTCATGGAAGAAACTTCGGGCAGCGCTTCCGTCTCAAAAATCACCTGCCCGTCGAATTTGAAACCGAAAATATTTCTTCCTCCGTTTACGCTCAAGACGTAGTCGGTGGAATTTTTCCAGTTTTCCGCAGGGAACAATTCCATCTGTCTGTTCTTATCGGACCATCTGATGTTCAATTCCGTCGCCGGTTCTATTTTCAATATTTTTTCGACTTCGCTCGGAATGACCGGGTTGGAAAAAGAAACGGACACCGCATCCTTCGGACCTAAAACCTCCGCATCCGCGACCGAAATGACCGTTCCGAGAAATCCCATTTTTCCTTTAACATAAGAGGATGCTCCCCATACCAAGAAAAATAAAACCAAACCGGACAAAAAAACTTCCAGCCCCTTCCTTTTGATATGCTCCACGGGATATTCCTTTAGCATCGAAAAACGAATATGATACTCCGCTAATTATATAATCGCTTGGCTTGGTCCCAGACCTCGGGACTGTTCTGCGTGGCCTTGAGCCAATACCACCATTCGACTCCCCACACGTAAATATCGGTTATGCCGGTTTTTCGGGCAAATTCTATGTTTTCCTTGAGCTTGGCGGCGTCCATCGACTGGAACTGCCTCTCCAAAGGGAAATTCGTCGTCCACCCCTCGATCCAAGGCTCTCCTTGAAGCTCGATGACCGCCACGTTTTTCTGGCTGGCAAAAATCCTCACTAACAATTTCTTGGCCTTGAAGAAATTCGGCCCTATCGGATATTTCCAAGCTCCATACTCCTTGGTTATGACCTCCCTGTACATGGTCGTTCCGAAATGATCACCCCTCTTGGCGGCAGGGACCCAAAGGCTCAACTCCCCGCTGTCGGTGAGCATTATGGGGGTTTCAGGATCGATGCTTCTGGCAGTTTCTATTTCCCTATCCAGCAGCTCGACATCGAAGGCCGGGCAGACTCCGAACTTCAAGAAGGGTTCGTTCTCGATCTGCCATATCTTTACGGCTTCGTGGTCCTTATATCTTCCGACAGTTTCCTCGACGAACATGACGAGTTTTTCCTTCCTCTTCGCGTCATCTTCCCCTATCCATTTCGGAACGTAGCATTCGGGCCAACGGGGCACCTTTTGCCCCACGGCCAAAACTACTTCCGCGTTCCTCTTTTTCGCCTCATCCAACTGCCAATCGAGATCGGCCCAGTCATATTCCCCATCTTCCTTTTCGATGGAATCCCAATAGGCGGGAACCCTGATCCTTTTGACACCGAGGTCGTCGAGGGTCGCTAGATAAGCCTCTTTCCAATCCAAGCCTATGTCCTGGGCATATCTTATCGAGAAAGTAACTCCCAATTTGGCTTCCTCCTTCGGCAGGCTGACCGGGAGATTCACATAGGCGAAAGCCAGCAGGGCGATCGTGGTCAGCGAGGCGAAAGCCAATGCCGCCACTTTCAAAATCTTCTTGATTGCGCTTTTCATATTTATTTTAAAATTAATTACTAAAAAAAATTACGATGCCAGATACAGGACGTTCGGACCCGCGAGCGAAAGCATCCATAGCCCCACTCCGATGAACATTACGGCCAAAAATTTCTGCATCCAGTCGCTAAAGGCCAGTTTCTCCCTATAGATATGGTGATGCCAAACGGAAAGAACGGAAACGAATATCAACACGAACACGAATTGGATGCTGCCGGCGGCGTTCACCGCGGAAACAGAACCCCTGGAAATCGCCATCACGATAAGAAAAGATCCCACTCCCGCGAGCACCTTATTCAAAGTGAACAGCGCCCCGGTCGAAGCGACCCTTGATCCGGATGTTCCTTTCTGATTGAAAGATTTCTTTATTTGCTTGCGAAAAACCGGAAAAAGCAACAAGCTCAGGCCGGCCAGAAAAAATCCCAGCCTGTTCCACACGAAACCGTTGATAAAATCGGTGTTATTGAAGACTTCCTTCAAGAGCCCCAACGATATCGCCTGGGAAACTCCGGCCAAAACCGAATATTTGAATCCCTTGAACAGCTTGAGGTTTTTTATGGGCAGATCAAAGGAAACCAAAAATCCTCCCGCAGCCAAAATAAGCACCGCCGCTACCCCCAAAAGTCCCAGCCTTTCCCCGAGAAAGAAAAAAGCGTAGACGACCGAAACCAGAGGAATGATCGTCCCGACCAAGGGAGCGACCCTGGAAACTTCGTTTTCCTGGACGGCCCGATACAGGGCCAAGAGTCCGTATATGAAAAAGAAACCTGAAGCGATCGCCCAGACTGCGACCTTGGCCGCCGGAAAAGAAAATCCGAAAGGAATGAAAGCCAAGGCGAAAAGGCTGAAGATCGAAACATAAAAAGCGTAGATCGCCGGTTTGGAGATGCGCGAATGCAAAAGATACTTGTCCAGCACCGCGACCACGGCTATCAGAAGATATCCGCTGACCGCTATCGTGAGCCAACCCAGTGAAAGAAAAAAATCGCTTATGTTGGAAACCAAAGGAAAAGACATTTTTGTTTTTGTTTATTGCCTATGTCCATTTTACCTCAACTTAACAATAATAAAAAGTCCCGCCGTACGGCGGGACTTTTTCTAAATTCTCAAATCCCTATGCTTCTTTTTTCACTATCTTATTGAAATACAGACTGATATCGCTGATCCATTTGTTCGCGGCAGCTTGTCCTCCGGTAGCGGCGCAGCTGGAACCGCATTTCCAAACGACCATTTTTGAAGGAGTAGTAAGATTTTTGTTGACCAATTGTTCGATTCTTCTTCCGATCACATTGACCGCTTCCTCGGGAGTCGCGAAACATCCGTGTCCCATAGCGACGCCTTTTTCTCCCGCCCCCTTATAACCCCAATAATTATAACAATCCTGACCGTTTAGCGTGGGGACCCTTTTGCCCCAATTGCTTTCCTTCTTGGCTATCCCGATGATAAATGCCGCCACCGTCCTATCTTTTTCCGCTATAAAAGGGACCATCTCCTTGATCGGATGATTTCCTACTATCGCATAAAGTTCTTTTTCGAACTCGTCATTCTTTTTTTGGAAAATACCTTTGGGTTTCCTGATTTCCTTCGCCGGAGTGTATTTCAAATCATCAGTCGATTCCACCGCAAGTCCGCCATACCCGGCAAACAGCCTGAGGCCGTTACCGGTCTCAATTTTCCGTTCCTCCTGCGCTTGGGCATAAAAGGAAGGTTGCGAGTAAACAAAATAAGAACTGGCCGCTATGGCCAAAACCACTACCGAAAACGGAAGATGGCGCTTTTTGAATATCTTGCCTGCCAGTTCTTCGCCCTTCAAAACCCATTCCACGATTCGCGGAAATTTACCCATAATTTGATACTACTGATTAACCGCCTGACGGCGCCACACCCCTTTTTCTGCGGATTTTCTAATACAACATATCCGCTCCTTTATTCCCTCTTTTCACGCCCTCTTTCAAGCACGCAAGATCCATCCTAGCATGAATCAGACCCGAAAGTCAACAAAAAAACAGGATATTTCCTGTTTTTTGGCTTATTTGAGATGTTTTTCAGTAGCTGAGTTTTTTGAAGTATCCGTTTACGTCACTGATCCATTTGTTGGCAGCGGCCTGCCCTCCCGTCACGGAGCAATCCGAGCCGCATTTCCAGATGACCATTTTTTCCGGGGTGTCCAACTCCTTGTTTTCGACCAGATATTGCAATCTCTTCGCCACCGTGTCCACCGCATCCTTCCTGCTGTTGAAGCAAGTATGTCCGCCCGTACCCATGAGCTTTCTTATTCCCCTATATCCCCAGTAATTGTAGCAATCCTGGCCGTTGAGAACCGGAACCCTTTTACCCCAATTGCTTTCCTTCTTGGCTATCCCTATGAGGAACGCGGCCACGATCCTGTCTTTTTTCGCGATATAGGGGACCATCTCTTCAATCGGGTACCCTTTGACCATTGCCCTGATTTCCTTTTCCAAATCCTCCTTTTTGCTATCCCCCATGTCCTCGATGAAATGCCTGGTGTATCTCTCGCCTTCATCCTCGACCACCCTGACATCCCCCATTTCAAAAGATCCTATGCTTCTCTCGATCCCAACCTCACCGGCCGCGCCCGCTTTGGCGGCTACTTCCTCGGCCTCCGCACCCTGCCCAAGATATCTATAAATCATAGTCATCGAGAACATGCCGAAAAGGATCGCCCCGACGATAGAAAGGTTCCACAGCCTGACCACGGTAAGCTGCCCGACGACGCTCCTCGAAGCATCGGCCATGTCTTCCTGCAGATAGGCGTATCTCTTTTTGAATTGCTCAAACAAGGCGCTCCCCTGCTCAGGCGAATAGCGTGAATAATTCCTGACTATCCTCGCACTCAGACTGTCCCATTTTCCGGTTTTCCTATCAAGTTCCGAGCCCCTCCCGATAAGCCTGGCCTCGCGAGGAGTGATGTACAGTTTGGAATCTTCCGTATAAAAAGAATCCGTGATCCTTCCCTTGGAGACAAGCACGGCCCTGTTCCTCCGGATTTTCAAGCAAAAATCCGCAAAGCCATCCGGGCCCTGGAGGTCCGCATGGCTTTTGAAATTCCACCTGGAAGATTGTTCCTTTCTTTTTTTGGCAAGATCCATCTGGCACGGAATATCTTTATTATTTTATGCCCGCTTCTTTCTTGAAAAACTCCATTATCTCCTCTTCTCCCACGAAGCATTTTCCTCCCGCATACAGGAACGGGATCCCGGTTTCTTTCTCGCTCAAACCGCACTCTTTGGCCCGCATATCCATCTCCCTGGAATTTTCGGTGTTGGGCATGACTTCTTTTTTGGAGAAAACCACTTTCTCCTCGATTTTATTCTCATCGAAGAATTTCTGCACATTCATACTGAATGAACTTGCGCGGCTATAATAATAGGTTATCCCGGACTCCTCGGTACCGTCCAATTTTTCAGCCACAGGCGCTTCCAATCTGGGAGTACTCCTGATTCCCCAGAAAATCATGACGGCCACGATTACGGTAACCACCGCCACCAAAGAATACAGCTTTTTGTTTTTCATTTTTTTCAACATAAAAAAGTATTATGATTTCTTCTTCCCAATTATACCATTTTTGCGTTTTCTTTGAAAGTACAAAATCATCCCCGCCAAAAACATGCACAACGAAAGTGTTTGCCCCATGGTCAAGACGCCTAAAACCAAGCCTGCTTGGGCGTCAGGAGACCTCAAAAATTCGAGCGCAAACCTGACAGCCGCATATCCCACCAGGTAGAGGGACAACATCTGCCCGCTGAAAACCATCTTGTTCCTCCAAATCCAGAGCGCTGAAAACAGGAAGAGCCCTTCGAAAAACGCTTCATACAATTGTGACGGGTGCCTGAGAAAACCGTCACCGCCAAAATACATCCCGAAAAAAGAATCCGTCGCTCTTCCGACAAGCTCCCCGTTCATGAAATTCCCCAGACGTCCGAAAAAATATGCCCCTGCGGCGGCGGGAACCAGAAAATCCGCGACCCTCCAAAGATCCACATCTTTTTTTCTAAGAAAAAAATAGAGTGAGAGGGCTATTCCCAACAAAGCCCCATGGTAACTCATGCCGTATATACCGACGAATTCTCCGCTTACTCTGTCCCATGGCGAGATGATAGCCATAGGATTTCGCAGAAAATAACCAAGATCATAGAACAAGACGTAACCGATCCTCCCCCCTAGAAGCATCCCCCAAAAAGAAACCAGGAAAATGTCCGCCAAGAAAGAGCAGGAAAAAACGTCCTTTTCTCCCAAACCGGCCTTTTCCGCCTCCCCTTTTCCGATCCTCCAACAAAGCAGCGCGAACGCCGCCAAAAAAGCCGCCACGTATCCCAAGGCATACCACCTTATCGAAAGGGATCCGATTGAAAAAGCGATCGGATCCACGAATTGAGGCAAATATTTATAGAAGTCTGGCATTCTTTGACGGGATTCCTAGGCGTTGAAGCTTTTCAATTGCTTTTTGAATTCAACGGCGTAAATATCCCAAAGAGAAAGAAAAAGGGCGACTATGATTGGTCCTATGATGAAACCTAGAAATCCGAAAAGGGCTATGCCTCCGAGCGTGGCGAAAAAAACTATCAAGGGATGCATTTGCGTATCTTTGCCGACCAGCTCAGGACGCAAAACATTGTCGATAAGCGAAATAATGAGCAAGCCGACGGTCAAAATAAAGATTCCCTGCCAGATGTTGCCGAGCAAAAGCAAGATGATTCCGGCCGGAAACCAGATTATGCTGGATCCGAACATGGGGATCAACGAAAGGATCATCATCACGACCGCCCAGATGGTCGCCGAGGGCACGCCTGCTATCGCGAAAGCCAGCCCGCCGATGAATCCCTGGATGAAGGCCACCACCAAAGTTCCCTTGATGGCCGCCCTGCTTATGGAGACGAATTTTTCAATGAGAAGCTTCTCGTGGGAATCTCGCAAAGGACTCAGCCGCATGATTTTCTTGACAACCTCCTTGCCATGGACCAA
>LCPX01000018.1 GCA_001003855.1 Candidatus Moranbacteria bacterium GW2011_GWE1_49_15
TTGGTGTTCTGGATCGCATAGAAAGACCTGGCTAGAAGCGGGATGAGTGCCTGCGCGAAAAGACTGGCCGTCAAATAACCGAGCGTCGTAAAAGTGAGGATGGTGTCCTCCCAATCGAAATTACCGGCTCCCAAAACGACACGCACGATCTGCGCGCGAAGGACATAAATCAAAATACTGATCGGAATCACGAAAAAGAGCACTTGGCGAAAAGTCCTGGAAAAAGCGTGTGCGAATTTTGCTTTTTCTTCTTTAGCATAATAGGCACTGAGCGTCGGAAAGACCGCGATGGCGAAAGACACCCCGAAAAGCCCCAGGGGCGTGCTTTGGATATTATTAGCGAAGGTAAAAACGGCCAAACTTCCGGCGGCCAGGGTTGAGGCAAATATGGTGATGACCAGAAAATTTATCTGATTGACCGCTACTCCCAACATCCTCGGGACCATCAGATGGATAACCCTGATGACGTCCTTATTGCGAAGGCTTTTTGCTGGCATCAAATGGAATTTGAAACCAGAAAGCTTCACCGCCGGATATTGGATAAGCATATGTAAAAGCGCACCCAGAACGACTCCCCAGGCCAACCCGACCGGACCCATGAACCTGACCAAGAAAACTGCGCCGAAGATAATTCCGATATTGTACATTATCGGAGCCAACGAATAGATGAAGAATTTCTTCATGGAAACCAACACTCCCCCGAATATCCCGCTTATTCCCAAAATCAAAGGACTCAGGAACATGATCCTGGTCAGCAACACAGTGAGTTGCATTTTCTCCTCGCCGAAACCAGGGGTGATGGCCTGCATCACAAAGGGAGCGTTGATAGCGAGCAGAACGACCAGAATTCCCATGATGATTATCTGCAAATTCAAAACTCCGGAGGCCAGATCCCAAGCTTCCTCTTCCTTGTCCTTGGAAATGAGCTGAGTAAACACCGGAATGAACGCTGCGCTGAGCGCTCCCAAAATCAAAAGATTATAAACGAGATCCGGAACACGGAAAGCGGCATAGTAGGCGTCCAAAATATCTCCTGCTCCGAAAGTGGAAGCCAGGATCCTGTCACGCACAAGTCCCAAGAGCCGGCTGGCCACGCCCGCCAACGAAATTATAAAAGCGGCCGCCGCTATCGATTGCGTCGGTTTACCGCTGAAAATATTACTTTTAACCAGTCTGCTGATCACTTGTTTTTCTTTTAAGTCTTGGGAATAATACAACCTTCGGCCAGGCAAGGCAACCCCTCACGCTCCCTAAATCCTCTCGAATGCCACCGCCATGAACTTGTCGTTCTTCAAATCCGTGTCCAACTTGAGCGAATTACCCTCCTTGCTCGCTTCCTGGGGAAATTGCCATTTGACTTCATATGACCAGGGGTGCGTCAATTCGAACTCGAATCCGCTTCCCATGCTTCCCGATTGCTTCTGCACGACCAGGGAATAGGAATCTATGCGCTCATTGGAATTGAACGACATCGGGAAGAGCTTGAACGGCAACTCATATTCATACGTTATGGTCATGGTTTCCTGCGGGCTCACATAAGTCCAGTTGGCGAACACGGTTTTGCCGGATTCTTCATATATGCGCGTCCCCGTTTCCTCGTCGACAACCATACCGTCTTCTTCCTTTTCAACCAGCCCGTTTCTTTTGAAGCCCAGCCCGTCATAGTCGAGCGGGGGTTCGTTAAATTCCCTGGTCTGTCCCTCGACGGAAAGCAGCTTGGAACCCTTGGGCACGTAGACCCTCATATAATTCGCGTTCACCTTGTTCCACCATTCGTAATCGGTGTTCCCGCCATTATGCTTGCGCGTGATCGAAACCTTGTTGACGACGGAGCCGTCTTCCTTGATCTGGGTCCGCTGGCTGATTTTTTCCTCGACGACGCCGTCGGTCTTATATCCGTTGATGTTCGTGTTGATGACGCTGAGGTAATCCTTCTTGGCTTCGAGCACCTCTCCCGACCAACCTCTTTGCGAGATGGCGCGTTGGAGTTCCGCGTTCTGGGAATATATCAGGATGTGTTTTTCCCCGAGGCCTTCGACGAAAACCTGCGCGGTCCGAAGGATGGTGTCCAAGTCTTTCGAATTGACGATCCTGTCCAGCACCATCGGGGCCAGGTCGGAAAGGATCTTCTTCGGATTGTTTTCCTCCTTGTCGAAATCCTCCTCCACTTCATATTGCGTCTTCTCGACGAAATTCCCGCTGTCCAAAACCACGTCATATTCCGGCATCTCGATCGGTCCGGTTATTTCCAAAAGCTTCTGGAGCACCACCGGCGTGAAAGTGATCACTCCGTCCGCGGTCGGCCCTCCCGTTTTCTCATAAAACACCACGGCCTCTTTGGCGGACGTTGGAAAATCCGGGAACCAATTGCTGTCATGCAGGCTCCAAGCCGCGCTTATCTTCTGGATCGGCTTGGGCGGAACGATCTTTTCCTTGAGTTGCCCGTCAGGATTGAAAATCCCGTCTATGAAAAAATTCTTGACCCTTCCGTTGGAAATGTCCAAGAGGCCGTAGCTTCCGATGAATCCTCCCGTGGCGCGCATTTCATTGTTGTTCTGGAAAAGAAACAGGTATTTCCTCGGTCCGTTTCCGCCGAGCAAGTCAGAGAAGATGTGGCTATTTTTCAAAAACGCGTCCGAAAGTTCGATCGCCCGGGGAAGCTGTTGGCGAAGGAGCAGGAACTTGTCCCTCATCTCCTCCGGCAAATCGTCTATCTTGACCTTCTCGATGTTGCCCCGGGCGAGCTCGAGCTCCCCGTGCGCCAACCTCACGGATTTTTCCGATTCGCGGAAAAGTTCCAAAAAGGAAGTTTCATTCCCCTCCGTCAGCGGGTTTTTCAAAGCGGAAAAACTTTCCACGACTCCGTTCATGGCGTTTCCCGCTATCGAAAGATGTTTTCCGGCCTCCAGAATGTTTTTGCCGGAAGATATCTTGGAAATGTATGGGAAAAAACGGGACCCTTCTGTGAGCAAGGCGCCCATGCCGTCCATTTCCTCGGAAGCCTCGGAAAACGATTCGAACGCCTGGATGAAATTCTTGGACGAGCCGTTGAAATCCTGCTTGGAGATGTCGGAGATGGCAGAATTCAGGCTCTCATAACCCTCCTGGCTCACTCCCAAAACCTTCCCTTTGACCAAAAGTCCTTTGTAGGCGAAAGAAACTCCGCCGATTCCCGTCAGCACGAAGACGGCGACGATCGCGAAAGTCCAAGCGGCTTTTTTGTTGTCATAGAGGATTCCGTCGCCCGCCGAAGAAAGCGTTTCCCAGAAACCGTACCGTCCGAGACGCGCCGAACGCTTCGCGGCGGCCTTTTCGTTTTTCCTTCTGAGTTTCTCGGCCAGCTGCTCCTGCTTCCTCTGCGCTTTCAAATATCGTTCTTGTTGCTTCCTTTCCCGCTTCTCGGATTCCGACCTGATTTTCTCATTGAGCCTTTCCTCTTCCTCCGCCAAAAACGCCTGCTCGGCGGCCAATACCTCCTGTTCCTGTTCCCAGACAAGCGTTTCCTGCTCCCTCTGGGCTGATATTTCGGCCTGGCTCCTCCGTTCAAGTTCCTCTTCAAGGGCATAGATCCTCATTTCCAATTCCTCCCTCTTCCTGATTTCCTCCTCGATGCGCCTTTTTTCCTGCCCGCTCTCATAAGCTTCGAATCTCACCGGGATATCCCTTTCCGAAACATCGTAGGATTGCTCGAAATATTCCCTCTCGGCATTATATTCCTGGACGAATTCCTTCATGCTGGCCGCCTTTTCGACCTCGCCTATCTTTTCCCAATCCAAATTACCGGTCTTATCGACCGGGCGCACATCGAACATCTGCGGTATTACTCTGTTTTTCGTCACAGTACCTCCTTAAATTTTATTGTATGTTTTTGTATATTTCCAAAGTTCCGACAGCCATCTTCTTCCAGCTGTACGAATTGCTTTTTCGGTATCCCTTCCCGATCAACTCCGCTCTCAATGCTTCGTCTTCCAGAATCTTTTCGATACCGGCGAGAAGCGAATCACCGCTTCGGGCATCGCAGAAAAGCGCGCTACCGTCCAAAATCTCCTTCATACATTCATGGTCGGAACTGAGAACCGGCACGCCCTTCGTCATGGCTTCTAACGGAGGCAAGCCGAACCCTTCATAGAGCGACGGGAAAACGTAGGAAACGCAATTGCGGTAAACCGTGTCCAACTCCTCGTCCGGAACATATCCCGGAAAAACCACGCCCTGGACGCCCTCCTTTTTCACCGAATCTTTGAGCCGTCCATAGAAATAATCCTCTTTGCCGATCAGGACCAATCCCAGCTCCGGCCTGGCCTTTTTCAACCTCCCGAAAACGTCCACCAATTTCTCCAAATTCTTGTGCGGATAGGCGTTGCCGACATACAAAAGATATGGCTTCATTATACCATAATTTCCCAAAATTTCCTCGTCGGATTTCCGGGAGATCCGGCAGAAATCGTCCGCCGATTCATAGGTCACGATTATCTTGCTTTTTTCCACGCCGTAACGGTCCAAAATGTCCTTTTTCGTGAATTCGGAAACGGTGATCACCTTCTTCGCGCGCCTTATCGCCGAGCTTATCGCCAACTTATATGCCAAGAATTTCACGCGATACCAAAGCGGGCTCAACGTCGTCCCGCGAAGCGTCGGGAAATGCAAAAGGATGAGGTCATGGATGGTGACGACGATCGGCCTGCGGTAAAGCAGAGGCACGTTGAAATGCGGAAAGTGGACGAGATCCAAATCGTGCCTGCGAAGAAGCGCAGGGAAAGAAACTTGCTCGGAAAACCCGTACCATTTGTAATCCGCCAACACCTTCTTGAAATTGGGAGCTTTCGGAACGTAGTCGTAGAAATTTTCCTTGCGCAAAAAAACGAAGTATTGATTGTCGCCATCAATCTTTTCCAGATTCTCGATGAGTTTTTGGGTGTATCTCCCCAGTCCCTTGCCGATCGGACCGAAGAAGCGCGCGTCGATTCCTATTTTCATGTTTTTTCTTTTTCCCTTTTTCTTGCTTTATTATAGCATTTTTCCAGCCATAAAAAAACCGGTTATTGGCAATTTACCGGCTTCTTAATTGTATTATTAAGATTAAGCGTTTCAATGAGGTCGGGCGGACCGTAAATAATTGGAGTCCAAATAACCCGGACAAAGAATCGCGACCCTATCCGTTTTCCCCTTCGGCCCATGACCCGCCGCGGCAATATTTCCCTTGAAAGATTTTATCTTAATTTTTTCCATAGGCTCATACTCAAGTTGAAATTATTTTTCCCAACAACATTCTCACATTCTCAAGAATATTGGAATGTTTGCAGGAATTCGTGGATGTGTCGGCCGTAGGGGGAAAGTTCATGAAGAACCATGCGACCCATATTTCTTTTTCTGACCAAGCCAGCTTGTTCCAGGCGCAAAAGATGTACGGAGGTTGTTTTGAAATTACATTTCAAGATAACAGAAATAGAATCCACACTGATCCCCTTTTTCTCAGCTATCAAAAAAAGTATTTCGACTCTCCGATGATTAGCCACACCCTTAAGATGCCGTTCCATTTGGCGAAAAGTTTTCTTTTTTACGACTTTTTTCTTTTTGTATCTTTTTAGCTTTTTCGCAAGCATCCTTTTTTATGTTTCTTTTTTCCTTATTTCTATTTTACCACAACATTCTCATATTCTTGAGAATGTTGGAATGTACTGATGTTATTTACACTTTTCAAGTTCGTCAGCGACAAATTTCTCAAAGTCTTTCATTTCGTCGGCGTAGTCGTTCAAATTTTCATAGTTATCCGAAATAAGGCGGGCATAGTGCCAAAGCTTCTCGTCCGCCTCCTCACTGATCGGCTTTTCCCAAACGGTCTCCCAGGTCTCGCCATTGACCGTGTCGAATTTGTCGCGATCGATCCATTTCACTGGATATTTCCCAATGTATTTACTGTCTTCAATGATCAAGGTTTCCCACTCGGCGGTCATCGGTCCATATTTTTCCATCGCATCTTCGTGCGAAATGTCTTCGATCAGAACCTGCTTGGTGACTCTTTTTCCTTTGTAGGTATGGTCGAAAGAGATAGACTCTTTGTCATTCAAGGAGACTGAAATAAAATATTCTTTTTTGTCAGATTTCGGAGAATAATCGACTTCGATGCGCATAGGCTTATCAGAATTAATAGCAAATACCTAAAAAGAAATATCCATAAAATCCATCTGCTCCTTGGGGATTCCTTTGCTGATTCCATATTCCACAATTTCAGAAAGGGATTCCTGGTCTCCTCTTCTGAACTCAAAAATTTTTCCACCTTCTCCGTCATCAGCTCCGAAAACGACGATAACTTCGTCGACGTCTTCCACGCCGTATCCGTCCATATACCAAGGAACCGTGCTGTCATCGAAATGGCGGGTCATGTTCTTTTTCAGCTCCCCTATTTGCTCCATATCACAAACGACCTCATCGATGCTTTGCCATTCGCTACACCCCAATTTCTCGATCGTCCTGGCTCCAAGACTGTCGAGCATAACAGGATTAATAAACGCGCCCCTCACGACCCTTATTTTGTATTTTTTCATCTTGTACTTTTGAAGAAATATATTTATAACTCCATTCTACCCCTCCATGTTTCTCAGCTCAAGCCGGATTTCATCCTTGACTTTCCAAGAAAAAGATTTGCGATATCAACATGTTCCTTATCAAAAACCTTCCAACAAATTCAAAAACTCCCTCGCCGTGCTTTTCCAGGAAAATATCACGGTCCTTCGCCAACCCCTCTCCTTGAAATGCCCGTGCAGATTCTTATCGGTCAAAATACTCCTGAGCGCCGTGAACAGCTCGTCCGGCTTTTCCGGGTCGATCAAAATCCCTTCGTTGCCCACGACCTCCGGCATCGATGAAGTGTTGGAAGCGATGACGGGGATGCCGCATTTCATCGCCTCGAGCACCGGAAAACCGAACCCCTCCAAAAAGGACGGGTAGGCGAAAACCGAAGCCAAGTTATAGATAGCGTTCTTGTCCTTGTTAGGAAGAGAGCTGATGAAGATGATGTCCTTGGTGTGCTTGGCCTGCTTCATCGCGCTGATGGTCTTTTCGAATTTCCATCCCCTGCTTCCGGCCACCACCAGTTTGAGTTTTTCCATGCCGGGAAGATCTTTCAGATGGTCGAAGGCTTTGACCAAGGACGCGATGTTCTTGCGCGGCTCGACCGTTCCCAAAAAGAAGATGAATTTGAAAGGGAGCTTGTATTTCTCCTTTATTTCCACCAAGCTGGCGTCATTGCGGTCGAGCTGGGTGAATTCCTCCGACACCCCGCTGTATATCCTCCTGACCTTGCTTTCCGCAATGCCGTAGTGGGAAACGATGTCGTTTTTCGTGGAGTCGGAAACGGCGATTATCCTGTCCGCCCTCCGGCAAAGTTTTCTGGGATTGACAAAAGAATGCCAAAGCCTCCTTTTGAGCGAAAGCATCTCGGGCATGTGCTCAAAGGAGATGTCGTGCATGGTGAGCACCAAGCGGGCTTTTTTGGAAAGCCCGACGAAGTTTATGTTCGGCATGAAGAAAAGATCCACCCCTCCGAGCATCTTATCCACGTGCGGCCAGCCGAGATACCAGAAGGAAAGGTTCAACAGCTTGTTGGGAATGCGGAAGCGCCTGACGGAAACGTTCTTGTATTTGGCCAGCGCCGCCAATTCCCCTTTGGGATCGCGGAAGGAATTCAAAAAAAGCACGTACCTGTTACGGTCGTCCGTTTCAAATAGGTTTGAAAGCAGGCCGATGGTGTATTCTTCGACCCCGGTCCTTTTGCCGTCGATCAGGCACCTGACGTCTATCCCTATTTTCAAAATTTTCCCTTTTCTCATATTGCGCGGAATTTAGCCCCTTTTCAGGTAGTTCGCTATCATAACACTCCAAAAGGCAAAAAACAAACCGAGCAGGAGCGAAGCGGAAAAAGAAACGGCCAAACCAATTTTCTTTTCGGCCACGAACGGCTCGTCCGCCACCAAGACGAACCAGGTGTTTTCCTTCTGCGATTCATCCAGTTTTTCCGCTTGGCGGTTGAGGACTTCCGACGCCGAAGCGGCGATTTTTTCCGCGTCGCTTTCTTTTCCAAGAGAAAACACCACTTCGATCATCTGAGAGGAAAGACGGCGCGCCTCAATGGGCCCGCGCGAAGAGACTTTGGCGCCCTCGAAAATCTCTTTGGAAATCTGCGGCGAACCGATCCAACGCACGACCGTGTCGGCGAACCTTTCGTCCGCTTGGAGGCGGTAGAAACCGTCATAGCGGTAATCTTGCGTGTCTTGGACGCCTTTCCTGGTCACGTTCAGCGTGAGGTTGGCTTCATAGACCTCGGGCTGCAAGGCGAAGAACGCCAAACCGCAAAGCGCGAAAACGACGACCGTTCCGAAAAACAAACTGATGTTTTTTTCAAATATCCCGATAATCTGGCGAAGTTCCATACCGTTTAATTTTAAATTTTTAATTTAAGTTTGTGTTCTTCCAGCGCGCTCTCCACATAATTCTTAATTTTTTCCTTGAAGACTTCCTTGTCGAACCCCAAAACCTTGGAGCGGATGTACTGCGGATCAAACTCCATCTTCTCGATTTGCTCCACGGCCTCCGCCAAATCTTGCGCCGTCTGCCTCCGGAAGAAAACCCCCATCTCCCCTTCTTCCATGTGCTCGGGAATATCCCCGCCCTCGAACGCCACCAACGGCCTTCCCGCCGCCATGGCCTCGATGGCCACGATGCCGAAATCCTCTTCCTGCGGGAAAACGAACGCCTTGCATTCGGCGTAATATTTCGGCAAATCCGCGTCGGGAACTCTGCCCAAAAACTCGATGTTCGGTCCGGCCATTTTTTGGATCCTCTTCATCTCCGGACCACGTCCGATGATCTTGAGGGGCAAGCCCAGCTTATTGAAAGCTTCGATGGCTATGTCGTGCTTCTTGTAGGCGATCAGTCTTCCGACCATGAGGTAATAGCCCTTGTTTTCCTTGGCCGCGTAAAAACGTTCCACCGAAACGGGCGGATGGATGACGGTCGAGTCCTTGCGGTAATATTTCCTGATCCTTTTGGCGACGAAATTCGAGTTGGCCAGAAGCAAATCGACGCGGTCCGCGCTCACCCTGTCCCAAAGGCGGATGTAGTTCATCGCAAAAGGCACGAACCTTTTGATGAAACTGGGCATGTTGAAGTCCTGCGTGTATTTCTGGCAATCGTCCCAGGCGTATCTCATCGGCGTATGCATGTAACAGATATGCAAAGTTTCCGGCCCCGTGATGATCCCCTTGGCATAACTCGAAGAATCCGAAAGCACCACGTCGTAAGCTGAAAAATCGAACTGCTCGATGGCGATCGGCATGAGCGGCGGAAACAACCTGTGTTTCTTTCTGGCGAACGGGAACCTTTGCAGATAGGAAGTGTAGATCCGCTTGTCTTCGAAAACCCCGTGCATCGCTTCCTTGTCATGGACGATCGTATAGATCGGAGCATAGGGAAAAATCTCCGCGAAAGCTTCCAAGACCCTCTCGGCTCCCCCATATTGCACCAGATAATCATGCACCAAAGCGATTTTCATAATAAAGCCATTATATAGCTTAACGAGAACAAAAACCAGTCCGCGGCGGAGCGCCCCGCCTCCCCGCTCCTTGACATCCGTCCTTTTTGCCCTGAGAATACGGGGAAGCCGGTTCCTTCAAACGCTAATGCCAAAAACAGGAGGCTCCCATGCTGACAGAAGCCATACTCGTAGCGACCGCCTCTTCGGCGCTCGTATCATCCTTCGCCTGTGTGCTGACGGTGAGGTTTTTCCAAACCCAAAAATGGGCGGCCGTACCGTTGATGCTCATGCTTTCCGTGTTCACGTTTTTCTCAGCCAATAAGCTATCCCTGTTCGCCTACCAGTTTTTTACGGCGCCCGAAGCGCAGACCGACATGTCTTCCTTGCCTCCCTTGGAAGAGCTTCCGTATCTCGGAATAAAACTTTCACGTCCGCTCAAAAACAGGCACTACCGCATCGACGGGCCGGTGCCGTCCATCGAGCTCCACGAGAAAAAGGTTTTTCAAGAATTCGGTTTTCCTTTCGTAGACGCGATACTGGCAGAAAAGGAGTATGACGTCATCCGCGGGAACTGCCAGGTACTGAGGACGCTCACCCATAAAATAGCGGTGACCACCTGGCTTGAAAAGGGAGAACTCATAAACTCATTCATCGCCGCACATGAAGAAATGCACGTGGTCCAAAAATTGGGCGTGATGGAGGCTTATCGGGATATCCGCTCGAGATTCGGCGATCTCGGATATGACATAAGCTTTGTTTATTTTTCCCTGGAGGAACAAGCCAACATAGCCGCCGCGCTCGTTTTTTTGGAAAAAGGTTGGACCCTTCGAGAAATAAGAAGGGACCTGACCCAAGATTCGGAAACGGCCTTGAGAAAACTGGAACTGTTTAAAAGAAAAAATTACCCCCGACAAAAACCCCGCTGCGGAAATTCCGCGACGGGGTTTGTTTTTTCTTCGGAGAAAACTGACCCTGCGGGCTCATTTAATGACCTTCAATTTCTCGTTTTTTTCAGGAAGATTCTCTTTGACCAGCTTCTCGATTTCGCCGCAATTGGAAATTATCTGCCTGAGCGTCCCATTTTCACCATACACGGCCTCCATGAAAAAATCTTGGTAAAACTGGAGACGCTGAAGCGGGTTTTTCGCCTTGGCGCAAATTCCGTCGATCCGCCATTGGAGCTGGCGGAGCGCGGTTTGACTCTCCCTAGGCGCTCCTGAAATGATCCCCTCGATCATCTCAGTCCTTCTCCTCTCGAATTCCTCGGGATCGCTCTCCCAAAGAGCCTTCATTTCCTCATAAGTTTTCATGATAGCCTCCCCTGACAAAAAGAGCTTCGATTATCTATTACAAAAAATTCAGTCCCCGTATTTCCTGATGTAATTGGAAGGGTCTTTCCAAAAAGAAAGCTTCGTCCTTTTTTGTCCGCTTTTGAAATAGCCCGGCAAAACTTTTCCTTCCCATGGACCCGTATAGATGGAAAAATGGAGATGCTCCTCGTCCCACCAACCGTTCTCCGGAGTATTTGCCTTACCCACAACACCGATAGCTTCCCTGATTTCCACCCTATCGCCTTTTTCCTTGAACCTTTCCCCAAGGTGGCCGTAAAGCGAAAAGAAGGCTTTTCCGTTTTTGGGATTTTTGTGCGCTATGATGATTACGTTTCCCCAATTGCCTTTTTCCTTGCTCCCCGGATGCAGCTCGGAATAGACCACCTTCCCCCTTCCGGCGGAATAAACTTTCGTCCCTCCTCTTCGCAAAACGTCCTCGCCGAGATGCACGCCCCAATCGGTTCCCGCATAAACGCCGCGCTCGCCGAAATCCAAAGCGTCGACCGCGTAACCCTTTAGAGGGAAATCCAATTTGGGAGTATGGCGGTATGCCATAAAATCATTACGTCTTAAACGAGTATTTTTAGCAGAAATGAAACATTGTCTCCGGCTTCTATCTTTTCACTTTTACGCACCGCGGCTTTGAGCGGAAGAAGATAGGCGCCCTCCTTGCTGTCGGGAAAAATCGAAGTCCTCCAAGTCGTCTTACCGATCGTGACTTCCACCGGAAGCGAACCGAAACCCCTTTCCATGCCGGCGAAAAAATTCCGAAGATCCCTCGATTTCCCCTTGGGGAGCATGACAAAATGCCAAGAGGATTTGCCACCCGTATATAGCCACACTTTTCCTTTCAATTTTATTTCGAACGCGTCCATATTTCAGGATTTGAGCAATTCCAATTTTTCCTCCCTCGACAGTTTCTTGGTGTCCGCTTGGAATTTCGCGGCCCTGAGCCTTTTCAGGAAATCCCCGATTCCGGCAACATTGTCCATCTCTTTTATTATCGCCCTGATCGCCAGCTCAACCGCCACTTTAGCCTCAGCCAGGTCTTCTCCCACGCTGATTTTGTAGCCGAGCCCGAGCATCTGGTCGCGCAATTGTTCCGTTTCCGAAACTTTCTGCCCGAACACGGCAACCGTATCCTCGACCAACTTTTTCAATTCGGCGATCTTGGCTGGAAAATTTTCAACCTCTTCGAAAAGCTCTTCGGCCTTACCGGAATATTTTCCGATTTCCGAAACAAGCGCCTCGAATTTCACCAAAAGAGACTTGTCTGCGAGCGCTTGTCGCGCTTGATCAAGCAAACTTTCAAGCATCCGCAGGTACAGGTCCGCCTCATAAAGACGCTGGCCGACTTTGGGCTTCATCCAGACCGGAAAATCGGAAACCTCCAAATCGGCTTCTTGTTTTCTTTTCAGAAGTTTTCCGAGACTTTCGCTTCCGCTTTCCAGTGAAGCGGTCAATGCATCTTTCAATTCCCGGATGCGTCGCCTTTCATCCAGGATACTTTTTACCTTCCGGGTGACCAAATATCCGATTCCGGAAATGAAGCCGATCAGGAGCAAGGCTCCGGCGGCTGTAAGCAAGGTGCTTTTCAGCCTGTCCGCCTTTTCCTTTTCGAGCCTCTGCTTTTCAAGCAAAGCCTCGTGCTCCCTCTTCGCCTCCTGGGCGCGCCGCATCCTTTCTTCCGCGGTGAGCACCTTGGGAGGAGCAGGCGCCACGATTTCCATCATAGCGTCCAATCCTTTTTCGATGCCGCCGGCGAAATCCCCTTTCTTGAAAGCCGGCGTGATGATTTGGTCGATGATGCGCCCTGCGATCAAGTCGGTAAGTTCCCCTTCGAGACCATAGCCGACTTCGATCCTTACCTTGCGCTCCGCTTTCGCGACGAGCAGCAGGACTCCGTTGTCCTTGCCTTGCTGGCCGATGCGCCATTTTTCGAACAGGTGCACCGCATAACCTTCGACATCCTCGCCTCCCATGTCCGCCACGATGGCGACCGCGAACTGGCTGGACGTCCTTTTGTCGAATTCGCGCAGTTTCTTTTCGATGCGTTCCTTCGTCGCCGGATCCAGCATTTCCACGTAATCGTTCACCATGCGTCCCTGGTGCGCCGGGTAGCCGGCCGCGGACGCGACCGCCATGCCCAAAACGAAAACCAGCGTGACCAATGTCGCCAACACCTTTTTCATATTCCTCTCCTCTCGCAATGTGTTGCCGTTTAAAAAACACCCGGATAATTCCTGGATCGCTTTCGACCTCCTTTATATTCAACCAAGTTTTCAATGTGCTCCCTGCAACGTTTGCAGACAGTTGACTATAACGAAAAAAGACGAGAAAGTCAAGATTTCCCGCCCCGGATTAAAAATCCCAAATAATTTCGGCCCAAGACTTGAAAATGGTTTTAATTGTCCGAAATTCCTTTTATTTCCGGCAATCCCCGGGCTGTCCTATTTTCTTCTCTACGAAATAATCCAGGATCTTCTCGAAAACCATGAAAAGGATGAAGATAAGGACCAAAATGGCGACGAACTTGTTCAGTTTATGGGTTATGGACAGCGCGGTGTAGCCGAAAAAATGCCCGAGTGAAAGGAAAATCGCCACCCAAAGAAGCGACGCCTTGGCTTGGACGCGCAGAAAATGCCAGAATTCTATTTTCAGAAATCCCAAGACCAAAATCGTGGAATGGTTGAGGCCATAGAGGAATTTTGAAATGAAGACCAATTTGAACGGATTGCATTCGATCGTCGGGAAAGCCTTTTTCACCCTCCTCTCGACGAATTTCATGAAACGTTGCTGGGGATATTTTGCCTGGATCAATCTGCCAGCCCAATACCACAGGATGTCGCCGAACAGGACTCCGGCATATGACACCCAGAAAACGTCGAAAAGATCAAAAGCTCCGAGATGGGAAAGGACCCCGGCGGCCAACATGAAAAGCTCCCCCTCAAAAATGAGGGAGAAAAACAATATGGCGTAGCCCGTGTACCTGTGCGCCTCGACGAGCGATATGAATAAATTGACTGTTTCCATTTTATGTTGCGGTTATTTGCCGGCGGATTTCAGGTCGATCAGCATCAATTGGATCCTGCGATTGCCGTTCCATTCGTCCTTTTGCAGATTGAAGGCGGCGTCTATCAAATCCCCTCTTCTTATATGTGCGAATTCCTTGGCCAGATAAAAACCGACGGCCTCGAGAATTTTGGGACTGCCCTGGGCTTTCAACGAGAATTTCAGATGCTTCTCCCCGTTGCCTATGGTCCTCAGGTTCTCCACGGAAAGGCCGCGCATCACGAAGACCGGCTCAGGGTTGCCTTCCCCAAACGGCTTGCATTTCTCCAACCCCTCCGCCAAAGAGAAATCCAGCTCCTCGGCGGAAACTTCCGCATCTATCAGAAGTTCCGGCGAAATGTCCTTGCCTTCGAGCTCCTTTTCTATCTGGGCGTTCAATTTTTCATAAAACGCCTCGAGCTTGCCGTTCTCGATCGAAATTCCTGCGGCCTGGGAATGTCCGCCGAACTTGATCAGCAATTCCTGGCACTTCTCGATCGCTTCTATGATGTTGACCTGCGGAATTGAACGGAAGGATCCTTTGCTTTCCGTCTCGCCTTTTTGCAAAACGGCTGTCGGCTTGTTGAACTGCTGGACTATCTTGCCGGCGACCAGCCCGACGACCCCGATCGGGAAATTCTCACCGACCGCGAAAATAAGTTTCTTGTCCTTGAACATGTTCTCCGCCAAAACCTTCACTTCGTTCGTGACGGTTTCGGTTATCTTTTGCCTGCTGGAATTGTTGTCTTCCAATTCCAGCGCGTAGGCCCTCGACTTCGCGACATCCCCTTCGACCAAAAGATCATAAGCGAGATTGGCATGGTTGATCCTGCCGGCCGCGTTGATGCGCGGGGCGATATGGTAACCGATGTTGCGCGTGCTGGGCAGGTTATTCTCGTCGATATTTAGCCTGGCCACGGAAAAAAGCTGCTGGAAACCGGTCCTTTTCGTTTTGGACAAAACCAAAAGCCCATATTTCACGAAAATCCTGTTTTCCCCGACCAGCGGAACGCAGTCAGCCACCGTGCCGACGGCCACCAGATCCAGCAACCATTTGGTATGGTCTTTTTTCTCCGGCAACAACCTTTCAAAAAGAGCCTGCGCCAATTTGAAAGCCACGCCCACCCCCGCCAATTCCAAAAAGGGATATCCGCATCCTTCGATTCTCGGATTTATGATCGCCAGGGCCTTGGGCAAAACTTCAGGCACATGGTGATGGTCGGTGATGATCACGTCCACTCCCAACTCCTGAGCCTTTTCCACCTCCTTGATGCCGGTGATCCCGCAGTCGACGGTGACAATCAATTTGATTCCCTTTTCCGCGAGCTTGGCGACCGCCTTTCCGTTCAGACCGTAGCCTTCGCTTTTCTTGTCAGGAATGTACACGCTCACAGCTATCCCGATCTGCTCCAGCGTTTCTTTGAGGATGACGGAGGAAGTTATGCCGTCCGCATCGTAGTCGCCGAATATCACGACTTTTTCCCCCTCATTGCAGGCCTTCCTTATTCTCTCCACGGCCTTTTCCATATCGGAAAAAAGGAAGGGGTCATGGTTGTTTTTTTCGTAATCCGAATCCAAAAACGCCCTGATTTCTTCTCCCCCTTCGATGCCGCGCCCGGCCAAGAGCCTGACCAGCACCGCGGGCAGATCCGAACCATGGGAAATATCCGTGTTTATTTTTTCTTTTATTTTCCAATTCATTTCTTTATTTCATATATTCATAAATTTTCGTTCCTGAACTTTGCGTGTTTGCTCGAAGCGACGGATGAGTGTTTGCGCTTGCGCATAGAGGCTCGTCAGGAGCTGAGAGTAAATACGCAAAGTCTTACTGCACCTAACCTTCATAACTGCTCAGAATATTATCTTCACATCGACCGCTACGGCCTTTTCCCCGTTGTTATAAATGAACATCGGATTGATGTCGAATTCCCTCGCTTCAGGAACCTCGCCGGCGAATTCCATGATGGCGCCTATCACGTTCGCGACCTCATCAGCGTCGAACGCTTCCTGCCCCCTGGCTCCCGCGAACAAAAATGCCGTTTTCCCCTCTGAAAGTTTTCCGACGATGTCTTCATGGTTCATCGGCGGGACGAAAAAATCCACCATCTTGAATATTTCAGTGTATATGCCTCCCAATCCCGCCACGACTATGGAACCGAAAACCTCGTCGCGGTTTATTCCCAAAATAAGTTCGGTGCCCTTGGAAAGCATAGGTTGGACCAAAATTTCCTCCCCGGGGAACCTGTTCCAAAGGTCCTCCAGCGCATCGGATAGCTCCTGGGAATTCTTGATGCCCAAAACCAAGGCCTTTTGGTCGGTCTTGTGCAATATCCTATCGCTGTCTATCTTGGCCACCACCGGATATTTCATCCCTTCAGGCACTTCTTCCCCTTGCTTGAAATAATGGGATTCGATCGCGTTTATTCCATAGAGCGCCATGATCTTGGCGGCATCATCGAATCTCAAGGCTTTTTTCCCTTCCTCCTTAGCATGGTTGATTATGCCTGCGACGATACCTTTCCTTTCCGAACAGTCCTCTTTTCCCTTGAGTCTTTTCTCCGAACCTTTCCTTTGGGACCATTTGTAATATTGATCTAGGATTCCGACCGCCCTTTCCGGGAAAGCGAACGTCGGAATTCCAGCCTCCTTCATTTTGGAAACCGCCTCCTCGACAAGCCCTCCCCCGATGAAAGCCGCCGCCACCACTTTGTCCGTTTTCTTTTTGAAATCGATGATGACTTCGGCGATTTTTCCGACCGGAGTTTTTTCCTGCGGAGTCAAAATACAAAGAGTCGTACCTATATCCTCCTTGGCGATTGTCTCTAGGGCATGGGCGTAACGGTCCTCGGCCGCATCCCCCAAAACGTCGATCGGGTTTTCCACGGAACCTTCCTCCGGAAGATTTTTTCCGAGTTCGCCTTTCACCTTATCGGAAAAATCCGCCAACTTGACCGACCTTCCCTTGAAAGCGTCGGTCGCCAAAACTCCGGCTCCGCCGGCGTTGGTAATAACCGCTACTTTTTCATTTTGCGGCGCAGCGGAAGAGGAAATTATTTCCAACATCTCAAAAAAATCCTCAAGATTGTTCGCGCGGATCACTCCCGTTTTTTCAAAGACCGCGTCCATTATCTCATCGCTACCGGAAAGGGCTCCGGTGTGGGAAGAGATCGCCTTTTGGGATTTCTCGGTCTTGCCCGCCTTGAGGATCACGATCGGCTTTTTTTGCGAAACACGCGAAGCGGTTTCGATGAACGCCTTGCCGTCATTGATCCCTTCGAGATACATGCCGATGATCTTGGTGTCCTTGTCGTTCCCAAGTTCCTCCATCAGTTCGATTTCGCTCATCTGCATCTTGTTCCCAACCGAAAACAGGGACGAGAACTTCAACCCTTCCTTTTTGGCGATATCCAATGCGGCGACCAGAAGCGCGCCGGACTGCGAAACGAAAGCGATATTGCCCTTTTCCGGCATGCCGGCGGCGAACGAAGCGTTGAGGTTTATCTTGGGATTGATGAACCCCAAACAGTTCGGCCCCAAAACGTTCAATCCTTTCTGTTTCGCCAGAAGGGCCAATTCCCCCTCCCTTTGCACCCCGTCCTTGCCGATTTCGGAAAACCCGGCTGAAATGATGACGAAATTCTTCACCTTATCCGCGCTTTGGCGCACGACGTCAAGGACGAATTTGGCCGGCACCACGACTACCGCCACGTCCACGCCGTCTTCGATTTCGATCAAAGACTTATAGCATTTCTGTCCGTGCAAGCTTTCATAGGAAGGATTCACCAAGAAAACTTTCCCTTCATAACCAAGCTTCATGACGTTTTCCGTGATCGCCGTTCCGACCTTTCCCTCCTTGTCCGATGCGCCGACGATAGCGACGGATTTGGGAGAAAAAAGCGTCGAGAGTTTTTGTTTTTCCATAAATAAAGAAAATAAGCTGTTATTGCACTCAGTTTTATAATTATACACCAATTGGCAATCTTATTCAAAGAAAAAAGACGGTTCGCTGGAACCGTCTTTTTGATTTTTCCCAACCCCGAGACTTCAGGGATTGAAGTTCAACCCCGCGGGCCCGGATATCAGGATTCGGTTATTTACCGGATCGTAAATGGCAGCCACCGCCGAGCAATAAAGCAAGCTGTCCGACGGAGGAGTCAAATACGCGCCTTCCGCGGCTTCATATTCCACTGGCTCGATTCCGGCGCGCGGATTTCCTTCAAAGGTGACTAGGAAAAGATCGATATATTGCGGAGGCGCCGCATAGCGCGTTCCGCTCACTCGGATCTTTCCGGTCTGGAAGTCCGCCGTGAGAATCGGCTCGAGAAGCCAGCTTCTGATCGAACCGTCGCCCATTTCTTGGATATCCGCCGGGAAGGCAGGATACTCCGAAAGTTGGGGTCGGTCGGGGTTGAGAGTGATTTCCTCATTATTTCCCCCGATAACGTAGCCCGCTTCAGTCTTGAAGGCTCGGGCAATAGAGAACCGCAATTGGCGATCCGTCGGCAGCTCCAACTTCTCGCCTTCGGGCAGGAAATAATAAATCCCGCGAAAATTGATCAGGAAGCCGTCCCCTACCGCCATCCCGAAATCCTTGGGGTAAGCGGAAAAGGCGATCAGGCCATCCGTCGTGGCCGAGAAGCCGACGGAAAAGTCCGTCGTCATCTTGGTCAGCGGAGCCTGCGGTTGCTCGGCTGGTTCTTCGGGAGAAACCGGTGCGACCCAGGCTTCGTCAGCCTGTGACTCCGATCCGCAGCCGGAAAGAGAAAAACAGGAAACCAACACGATCACCAACAAACAAAAAACTTTCTTCATTGCTTACCTCCAGGAAAGTGAGTTTGACTGCTAAAAAACGAATTTTCAAAGACCTCCTTTGATCGTTTTGCCAATTGCCAAACAATTCAACAAAACATTAAATTATAGCAGATTTAAAAAAAAAGTCAAGGGCTATCTTGACCTATCAATCCAAAAAACTTCCACCCTAATAACAAAACGACCCAAACTTTTATTGGTCGTTTATTTTGCCTTATTTAGGCATTTTTTATCTATCCAACTTCCCCAAATCCTCGATAAGTTTTTTCTGCTCGCGGGAAAGTTTTTTCGGCACGTCCACGACGATCTTCACCAAATGATCCCCTCGCGAACTTCCTCGCAATGACGGAACCCCTTTGCCCTTGATCCTGAACAGTTCCCCTGACTGTGTTCCTTGCGGGACTTTCATCGTCACGTCGCCTTCGATCGTCTCGACTTTGATCTTGTCACCGAGCGTCGCCTGCGAAAAGGATATGTGCTCGCTGGAAATAATATTGTCGTTGTCCCTTTTGAATTTAGGATGGGGCTTCACATAGACGTTCACATAGAGGTCGCCCGATTGCGCGCCCTTTTCCCCGGCCTCACCCTGTCCGCGCACCGAAATGGTCTGACCGGAAGAAATTCCCGCTGGAATGTCGACTGAGATTTTCTGGTCCTCCTTGACCCTGCCTTCACCGGAACATTTGTGGCATTTTTTGGAATATGTCTTGCCGCTACCCGAACAGGTCGGGCAGCTCGAAACCTGTGCGAACGAACCGAACATGCTCCTCACGGTCTGCTGGACTTTGCCGCTGCCTTTGCAAGTCGGACAGGTCTCCTCTTTGGATCCAGGCTCTCCGCCTGTTCCGTGGCAAACGTCGCATTGCACCCTTCGGTAAAGGTTCACTTCGCGCTTGGCTCCGCGGACCATCTCCTCGAAAGAAATTTCCACGTCCACCTGGATGTCCCGTCCGGGCTGTCTCCTGTCGCGCGTTTGCCTTCCTCCGAAGATGTCCGAAAATATATCGCCGAAGCCTTCGCCGAAATCGAATCCCTGCCCACCGAAGCCCTGCTGGAATCCTGAAAAATCAAAACCTCCGAAGCCTTGCCCGCCTCCCGGACCGGCGCCCTCGAAAGTCTGCCCGAACTGGTCGTATTGGGACCTTTTGGATTTGTCCGAAAGGACCTGATAAGCCTCGTTGATCTCTTTGAATTTCTTTTCGTCTCCGCCGGATTTGTCAGGATGGTACTTGTGCGCGAGCTTGCGATACGCCTTTTTGATCTCATCGTCGGACGAACCCCTGGAAACCCCTAATATGTCATAATAATCCTTAGCCATTTTCGTGTTTTCTTATTTATCTTTTTCTCCCAATACATATTACACCCAAAACAAAATGTTAGCAATCCCCGATAGCGAGTGCTAATCTATGGCGGTCAGCGGATGACTTCCGCCTCTTTGGTTTCGGTTTCCACCCTGACCGCTCCAGTCTTCTTGAGGACCCAAAAGACAGCCGCCGCGACAGCGATCCAGAAGCGGGAAAGCACCGACCCCAAAGTTATCAAGGTGAAGAACATTATCATGGAAAAAATAAGAGGAAGGACCCCGGATTTTTCCTGGTCGGCTTTGGGGGCGGCCAGTTTCTCTATCTTGGCGTTGGCTATGGCCACGAAAATATCCGCGACTTTCTCCTGTCCCTCCACTTCGAAGCCAGCAGACTTGGACAATTCCTTCTTCCATTCCTCCAAAACCTCCTGCTTTATCTGGGGAGAAACTTTCCCTATTTCCAAAGTTGCGGCACTCCCGAGGGATTCCAATTGCTTCCGCTCATCGCTGGTAAGCTTCCTTCCCAACTCGATCTCCAGGATCCTTTCGGCTTGCTCCTTTTGCATATCGTTGGCACCGGATTCCAACTTGCTTTTCAACTCCTCCCCCTCGCGCCTGATTATCGTCTCATATATCTCCCCCAAGAAATCGTCCATGGTTATCTCGTCGCTTTTAGCCTGGCGGAATTCCGGACTTATCCTCGGCAAAATGAGGTTGATTGCGCCGGTCGTGACCCCGCCCGAACTGATGTCAGGCGCGACGTTTCGGCTGTCCAAATTCCTGACGGAGAAATAATACTGGCTGGAGATCATCAGGGCGAAAGCTATTACCACCAGGAAAATCCCCCTATACAAGCTTTTCATCAGATGGATCCTGAGGCTCGACTCGATATCCTCCCCGATGCTTTTTCCGGCGGCAAAGACGAACACCCAGGCCAGGGCGACGATTCCCAAATGAAGGAAGGCGTGCACGAAAATTAAACTTAGCAGGAGGGAGACCGCCAAAGCCGACCAAACCCAGATTTTTTCCCTCACGAGCACGATCGAAAGACTCAGGAAAACGGCGAAGAGGGAAAGCCAGACCAAAGGCAGCCAGAAATCGCTCGCGCCTTCGGCGAAGATCGCCCTGTCCACGGAATGCCAAGAAAAAAAAGCCGCAATGGACATCAGAACCAACAAGGCGCAAGAAAGTATTTTTTTCGGCATGATTTTTTCTTTTAGTTTTTAGAAGTTTTTCCCTACCTTGCAATTATACCAGACGAGAAAAAAAGGGCGAGCCTTTCTCGGCCCGCCCATAGGATTTCTTCATACACCCGCCCGCCTCGTCAGTTCTTTCCTCCGAGGACGAACCTCATCTTCCTGCCGGCCAATCGGAACCGGGAAGTGACGGAGAACAAAAAGTAAAAAACCACGGCGTATGCGGCCTGCACGAGCAATATGCCGGCAAAGCTCAATCCCAGCATGTTGAAGCTGAACATCCCTCCGCCGAATTCCATCATGCCGATAAAGCTAAGGATTCCTTCGAAAGGAATGGCGAAAAGAAGAATGAAATTATATGAAAGAAAACCCAAGGCATAAAAAAAGCTTCCTATTCTGCTGGCTTCCAGATCAGAAAAGGAGCCTAGGACGACATAGAGGGCGATCGGGATCACGGGAACGAAGGGCATGAGGGACACGAAAATTTTCTCGCTCGTCGGTTTGAAAATTTTTGTTTTCATGTTTTTTGTTTGAATTATTAGCTGGAAAATTCCAGTGGCGATATTATAGCATGAAATCGGCGAAAAATCTATGAAAAACGGGAAGTTATCCACAAGTGCCGTTCGTGCCTCAGGTCAGCCTCGAAAAGCTCCCCAAAAGAAAAATAGGCGCCGGGAAAATTCCCAGCGCCTATGTCAAAAACCTGATAAAAAGAAAACCTTATCTCACGTGATCGGCAAGTTTATGCTCGCCTTCCGGATCAAGCCCCTGGATAACCGTCGCGGCGATTTCCCAAGGCAGATTCAACTGCACCTCGACGATGAAATATTCGACGAATTCGTTGGCATTGAGCCAGACGAAAAACTGCGCCAGGTTTTCCGGCTGGGCGTTCTCGAAAAACACCTTGATCCTGACCCTGTCCTCCTGGCAAACCATGACATTGTCGCAAATGACACCGAAAATCTCCTTGAACAGATTCGCCCCTTCCCCTTTTTTCGCGCGCTCGATCCATGATTCCGTTTTTTTCGATTTCGACATCGGCACTCCTCCCCTTTTTGGTTGACGTCATCCGGTCTTGCGAAGATTGAATATGATCCTTATCTCAAAAGAAGACAACGCGCTGGAAAGCTCCAGAAAAAGAACTTCTTCGCTGATCCTTGAAACTATCCTCTCCATTTCCTTTCTCGGGACTGAAGCGAACATCCTACGCACCGTCCCTTTCGGAGCAGCCAGGAGCAGGTCCCGGAGAAAACCCGGCTCGACGTACTTCAAAAACCTTATTGCCGCCCTTTTGCGATAGCACATGCTTTTACCCGAGCTCACAAGAAAAACCAAGCGCCTCGCCAATTCTTCCGTTTCCCGATTGCCTACATATATAAGCTTCCGCAAGCAATCACAGGTCATATTTATCCTTGCGCGATCCCTCCTTTTTTCCAATAAGATCAAAGCGTTCAAAGCCCAGGTCAAATCCTCCGCCCATCTGCCCATCCGCACCTCCTCATCAGAAAACACCATGGCTTCATGGGGAAAAATTTCCCCTCACGTGTCGAATTTTCAAAGATCTATGCTTCCGAATAAGATACTGCAAGAAGCGGGTAAAAGCAAGGAAGGGGGCGGATAAAAAAAGAGGGGCGGTGTCCGTTCGGACTCCGCCCCAAAATTCCGTTCAACCTTCGATCAAGGTTTCCTGCCGCTCCTGCGCCCTGATGTGGCGCTCCTCATCCTCCGAAAGGCGGTCCAGGATCGCTCTTGCATCCTCTTCCCCGAAACTCTTTTCGAGGTGTTCGCGGATGTTCGACCGCGAAAGGATCCCCGCGCCGAACCAAAGTTGGATCACGCGGGTGAGATCTGCCAGGTCCAGGGAACGGAGAAATTCCATGAACTCTTTCCTCTCCTCAGAAGTAAGGGAGTCCGGATCGGCGAGCTTCTCACCGATCATGATTACATAAAACAATCCTTCCCTGAGGCACACTACGATCTTTTCCTGTTCTTCTCTTTTCATAGTCAGATGCTCCCTCTTTGAGCGTGGCAGAAGATCAGAACACACTTCTGGCCGTGGTTTCACGCATTTCAAAAACTTCCGCCCCGGTATCCCCCTTCTTTTTCCTGAAAATACTCCTGACCTTCCCTCTGATCCATGGCTGCTCATCGCAGATCCCGGAAGCCAGCAACAGTCTTTCAGCGAGAGAAATCACCATCAAGGGTTTCACTGTGACGGGAACGATTTTGGTGTTTTCCACCAAATCGCTGATTTCGACGGAAACGGACTTGAGCATCCCGATCTCCTCGCTGGAGAGGCGGGAAAGGATCTTGGACCTGGCCTCATCATTGAAGTTGATGAAGGCCGCGCTGACGGCTCCATTTCCCCGCTCGCTCTTGAGACGGAGATAATGGCGCAAAAGACCTGCGCAGGACTGCTCGTCTTCCGGAAAAACATCCGCTTCCAAGGCTTCTAAGAAGCGCCGGCCTTCAAGTCCGAAAAACGAACGATGAAGCGCCGTTTCCAAAACTACTGAAGTGAATCTTTGTGCCATAGTGGCTTCTCCTTCTCTTTTTCAGGGTTATTGGGAATTCGGCTTGGAACTTCTATGCCTGACATGGGGACTGTTTTAAAGGAGCGCGGCTTCTTAGCCGACATGGAAACATAGCACCAAACCGGCCGAATGTCAAACGAAAAGGTGTCAGAATCGAACCCTCCCGATAGTAATAACTTCACAATATTCCCTCTTTTCAAAGTTTTTTTAAAAAAATAAAAAGGTGGGAAAAAATTTCCCACCCCTTCGGTAGCACCAGACAATCCTGATTTATTTACCGTATTAACTTGAGTAATTCCGCAAGAGCTTGTTCCTCTCCTTCGGAAAGTTTGCCCAGCAAAACCGACCTGACCCTTTCATTGACACTGTGCAAAACAAGGTTCGCCGTCTTGGCTGTGACCTCCGCCTTGGTGCCTTTTATCAAGGTTTTGAACACGAGAACGAGTTGATCGAATTTAGGGTTTTCCTCATCAGCACATACCCTTAGTAGTCCCAAACTCTCCAAGACATCCCCGTCACGATACCCACCCGGAAGAGTCCCTTTGCCGCAAGCGACCCGGAAAAGACCCAGAACTATTTCCGTGGTGTATAGTTCCAGGAAATCCTTTTCCTTGTTTTCCATTACCGGCATTGCGGAAACTGCGCATGCTTCTCCCATAACCGATTCTTCTCCTCGTTATTGTCGCTCAAGATTGATATATATGTTTCCGGATTTGGAAACGCTTATCTGTCAAAGTACTAAGCCATTCGATATATTACTGCAAAAATAGGTCTTTGTCAACGCCTTTGAATGCACCACTTGCGATCCCAGATTCAGTCTTCTTCTTGACTTTTTTTCGGTTTTGATTGATAATAGCCATTCCCCTGGCAACCACCGAGAGTACTTTCATATCACACAAAGGAGAACGGGTATGACCATGAACAAACTTTCAAAACCGATCGTTATCGATTTGATGAGGCAAGCGAAAGAAGCGTGTGAGCAGATCTTGGAAGCGGCCATCCGGGAACTTTCCTTAGCCAAAAGCAAAGGCGATGAACGCAATATAAAGTCCTTCGCGCACGACGTCGAAGAGATGAAGTGCATCATCAAAATCGCTAATGCGGTCATCAGGGACCTCGAAGCTCGGAAAATCAGCCATTGCACGCCCATCCTCGTCCATGAAACGGCCAAATTGATACGAAGAAGGATGCATATGGTCGCCGCCAAGCGCAGCCTCAACAACCTGGTCATCGCCCGCTTCGAAGAAGCGGACAAGCTCATGAACCTTTGAAATTCTCGAGAAAATAAGCACAAACCAAAAGACGGTAAGCATCCCGTCTTTTTTCTTTGGCCAAGCACACTATTCGATATTTTTTAAAGTTTAGGCATTGTCCGCCCTCTCGACGATGAACTCCAAAACGAATTTGATCATATTGTGGAAATGATGCGGATCAGAGAAGCGGTGGTCGGCTCCTTCCATGATCTCCAAATCGCATTCCGCGATTTGTTGGGAAAGACGGATGGACTGGCTGACTGGAACGTCTTCGTCAGCGTCGCCGTGCACGATCAAAGTCGGCGCCAAGATCTCGCGAGCGACTTCCAGTCCGTTGTTGCTTTTCAAATCCTCGAAAAACGCATAACTGAGTTTC
>LCPX01000019.1 GCA_001003855.1 Candidatus Moranbacteria bacterium GW2011_GWE1_49_15
AAGCTTTTTTGTTCCAACATGAATCAAGTCTTTTTCTTCTTGGCCTGTACTCCGGCCAGTTTGCGCTGGAGATCCTTACAATTGCGGGTCGGTCCCCACAGCTTGGAATCGCTCATCGATTGGCTGATGCGTTTTTTCAGTTCGTTCTCCTTGCGCTTGAGCTTTTTCTTCTGCTGCTGCCTGCGACTCGGACGATGTCTCGCCATCTTCAATTCCTCCCCTTACCGGAAAAATCACCTGCTCAGCATGACACCGATAGAAACGATGCCGATGATTACAGCGACTATCCATCCCCAAGGGGTCTGAGATGAGGGATATTGATTATTGGGCCCTGGGCTTGGGTTTCCGGGACGAATAATCCTGATCGATTTGGTATGATACCGGTAGCAACCGCCGTCCATCGGCCTATTGTTCCAGTAATGGACCTTGCCCCAAATCTTTCTCCCGCAGGATGAACATTTCGGTTTAGGATTCCTTGATCGCCCGCGTCCTTTATTGTACCATCTTTTTCCCATCGCCTCTCTCCTTCCAGCTTAGGTATCCGGTTATCGATATTTTCGATGCCTATGGCCGACTTCTCCGATTCACCTCCTTCCTTACCCAAATACGTACCTTTCTATAAAATTTCTCAAAAAGCAACGACGCCACATTATGGTAATAACATAAGTGATGAAACGACCACTTGTTGCGACGGCAAACTAATCCACGGATTTCCCTAAGACATAAGAAGCATCGTGGATTCAACTTTGACCTAGGAGAAATTGGATAACCTGGATCACGATAAACCAACTCTCGCCAACATTTACTGCAATAAATTTTACCACCCCAATAATGTACTTTTCTGCCTAGTGAAATAAGTCTATGACAATAAGAACATCTTTTTCGCTTTGCCACTCTTTCAACCTTAATGGTTTTCTTGCTTTCAATAGCGTCATCGCACATGCCACATCCTCCTTCTCCAGTTTCTGACATGTTGAAATTATAAAAGAACCTTCCTTTTTGATATTACAATATATCCCACAAATCTCTTAACGTCAAACCCTGGGATTTTCGGGACAAATTAAAAAAGCCAGGTACATATCAAATTATATGATACACTGGCATTTCATTTGTTCAGAGCTTGCGGCCGGCGATCAGTTCTTGCCGATGAAGTAGGCCTTGGAAAATTCGGCGTTCTCGCCGTGACGGAGGACATTGCGCTCGAGTTGGCTCAACGCGAAACCGAGTTTCGCACTGAGACGCTCGTGCACTTCTTCCCTGGGACCGAAGCTCAAGTCGAAAATCTCCATCCTTGGAGGACGATGGATAGAAGTGACCCTCCACTCCGTCCGATAATGCTTGTTACCGCCGTTTCTTCGTGGCATACCTTTCACCTCCTTCCGGTAAAAGTCTTCGGTTTTCCCGGATGACCGCCATCCGGCTTGCTGATTCCAAGGCCCCTTGGCCCCGAAAACTGTACAGAAAGAACCTGGCACTTCGATCGAAATTACCATACATAACTTTATTTGTCAACGGCAAAACGATAATAAACTACCACCAGCTAACGCTGGTGGTTTTTATCATGCCGACTAACGTCGGCTAAAACAATTTGAGGTTTTCGATGTCCACTTTCCGGTGTTCTTGGTTTTTGATGTAGTTTATCAATGCGTGCTTGTTTATTCCTACCGTAGAAACGAAGTAACCTCGTGCCCAGGGATTTCCTTTTGGGAATTTCTTTGTTTTTTCTTGAGCCAACTTGCCGATTTGGATTTCAGAACTTGGATTGCATATGATACGGAATATTTGGGAGGTATGACCAGATACAAGTGGATGTGTTCGTCTCCGATGTGCCATTGGACAAGAGTAAAGCCCTTCCATTTCGCAATGAACTTGAATATTCTCTTGAGCTCTTGTTTAATATAGTTATCAGCTAGGACTTTTCCGCGGTAGCGCGGAGTCCATACGATATGGTACTGGCATACGTATGTGGAATGCTCCAGCTGATAGAGTTTGGTCAACATAAAATCACCTCCCTTCCAGAGGTGATTTTATCATTATTCAAGAGCTAACGCTTTAAACGCACACACCCGCTAACGCGGGTGGTTTACCGGGTTAATTAAAAACCGCATATTGCAAAAGCAATATGCGGATATCGACCATCGTCATGGCCTTAAAGCAATTGGATGGTAAACCGCGTTCCCGGCGGATATGAATGCAGCATTTCGATTACTAAAACAGATCCGGAAAAACTGGCTTCCTTGAATGGAATCGAGACCTTTTGTCCGCTTCCCGGAAAAACGGCATACGCCCTTACAGGCGGCGTTCTGCTGAGATTCCTTGTAAGTTCGGCATAGATATACTTGCCGTTGACCCTGGCACGGACTATCTGCAAATCCGGGACATATTTTTCCCGATTTTGCCTGGGAGGAGGTTGGTATTGATAAGCTTCTTTTTTGCCGGCCCCATAACCGGAAGGTTTCTCTTCGGATTTTTTGGTTATGGTGCCGGGATCCTTTTTCCGCTCTTGCGGAACTCGGACAGCATTTCCATCCTCAACTTTTTTCGAAGCATCTCCGACAAGAGGTGCCGAGAAAGGGGCGGGTTTATTTTTTTTTCCGACCCAATAGTAGTAGGCGCCAAAGATCACTACGGCCAAGGCCGCTAGCGCGATCAGGAAAGCCACGATTCGTTCTGACAAATCGGAGCGGTCCTCGATTTTTCTCGGTGGAGGAAAATTCCTGATATCCGGATGCACTTCGTAATCAAGCGGATTTCTAACCTGCACCGCCGGCTTATTCGGTTCTGCCGGCTTAGGCGACTGTGGCTCTGATTGAACGGAGCAGCTTTTGGTTTTATCCGCTTGCGCAGAAATCCCCTGTTTCCGCTTTGCCACGGAAGATGTTTTTTTCAAGGTTCTGTTCCTATCGATAGTGATAAAAATGCTGTCCCTTTGATCTCCTTCGGGATTTTCTTCCAAATATCCCTCCAGTTCGTTTTCGGTAAGTTTTCTCCTTTTGTTTCCGTTTACCCCTTGATTTTCATTGCCCATAATCCACCTCCTTCTCAGCTGGATTTTCCATTTATTGTCAAAAAACCGGTCATCATCGTATGACGATGGATATTACGATACTTTATTCGAAAAGTCAATAGGGAAATTGATTGCCCTCGACCTCTTGACAGAAAACAAATAATCCAATACAATATGGTATCGAAGCGAAATTGCCTGTTTTCAAATAGTAGCGCTGTTTTCTGGCAAATTTTTCCCGAAGCTTCCGATAATAGAAGTTTCGGGAAAGCTTTGCTCAAAACGAGCCAAGGCCAGGACGGGAATGGTCCCGCCCGAAAAGTACTTTTACACTTTGAAGAAAAGAGGAGGTGATCATGAAAGAAAGATTTTTGACAAGGGAAGAATTGATGGTCGAGGGAGGAATTGATGCCGCTCAGACTCCCCCTATAAATCATAACGAGCGCCGCAAACAATTGATCATCATCGACCTGATTTTCGACATTTCTCTTTCCATGTCTCTCTTTTTCTCTGATCTGATCCATGGCTTCAATCAGCTCATCCTGCCCGGTCTCAAAAAGGTTCATGAGAAAGACGCGGCGGCAATCCGCCTCGGATGTATCCTTTTTTCCGACGAGGTCGTCAAGCCTTGGTACGGATTTTTGCCGTTGGACCAGATTGAAAAGCGTAGCCTTCGCATAACTGACTTCGAGGCTCCAGGATTGAAGGGTCAGACTGCCCTTTACCGTGCGATCATCGAAGCCCTGCGAGGAACATCGGCGGTATCCGACAAGCTCCGGAATAATAACTCTTTGCCCATCAGAAAACTCATGATCATCACTGACGGGGCTAATAACGAGGCTCCGTTTGATGTGTCAGAAGTTCGCAAAGCTGTCATTGACTTCAATCTCGGCGAAGAAGATACTCTCGCAATGGCTTATTTCGACACGAATCAAGGTCTTTCCTTGGATAAATTCAACGCCATGGCCAAGGCGATCGGTGTCACCCATAAAGGCTACTTTGACCTCACCAAGGACGGCAACAAACAGAACATTGAAGACCGCCGCAAAGCTTTCCGACGGGCACTGAATCTCTTTTCGAAAGAAAGCGTTCTCAAGTGATATCAGGAGGGTGGCGGAAGAAAGTATTCTTCCGCCACCCTCGTCCATTTTTGATATATTTTTCAAAAAATAAGAAAATCTCGTATTTTTTAAAAAATATACCATACGTATATATAAGAAGATCCTTACCAACAAAATATTCACCCCTGACGCGGAGGATGCTATGTATGTCGAATCCACGGATAAGAAACTCAGGCAATTAATCACTTTACGCGAACTTAAAGAATTTGATGGTGGAAATGAAGGAACGATCTATGCCTGGCCACTGAAAAAAAGAGCGGTCAAGATATTGGCGGATGATGAAAATTCACATATCAAAGCGTCCCGCCTCGTGAAATGCATGCACTTTTATGAGTTCGTATATCGGGGACTTGGCGGATTCGCCACTATTCCACAAAACCTAATTTTCGACGGTACTCCGACTTCTCCTAAGGTAGTCGGGTTCGTAATGGAAAACTGCCAAGGGTGGTGGGAGCTCAACAGACTTAAAAACCAGGATTTTTTGAAAAAATACGGACTGGGACTTCATGATATAGTCCTTATGCTCATAAAAATCTACCGAGCGGTAAGAGAGGCTCATAAAAGAGGAGCTCTTATCGGAGATTTGAATCTTCAAAACATCATCTTCAATTATGAAATCAGAAAGGAGGCTAGTGCTATAATCAAAGTATTTAACACAAGGCTGGTGGATGTTGACAGTTGGGGATTCAGACGGCCGGATTTGGATCTGGATTTCCCTCCATCAGCCCAAGATCCCACTGTATGTCACCCAAGGGTGCTAAGGGCTCTGTCTGAAGGCAAAAAACGACCACAGCCCATTCAAAACGACGATTGGTGGGCATTTGCGCTGCTGTTGTCAACATGCCTTCTGGGATTCGATCCATTTCACGTGGGAGCCTATCCGAGAAGCAAAAAAGTGATAGAAGGTATGACCGTTTGGAATTGCAATCTGGATATGGAAAGGGATGATGCGATCGCCTCCGTCCGAATCGGATCGAAGATGCGCAAACTGCTCAACGCGCACCTTACCTGCAAAAAAGAAGGGGAGTTCCCGTTTGAGTCCCTGGTGGAATTTTATCAAGGAATCATATCCTGCAAAAAATGCTCCTTGCAATTTCACAAGGACTCGGTCTATTGCTCGAACTGCAAGACGGCTCATCCGTAGCATGCCTGGGCGACCGCTTCACTTTCCGGAAAAAGGATAACAGCGGGCGCGGATAGCATCGCCATCCGCAGTCTCAAGTGAAGATAAGAGTATTTAGCTCACAAGCTAAATACTCTTTTTTATTACAAGTTCAAATTTTCCGTTATTATAGCTCACAACCCCCCCCTCTGGGTATTTCTCCAATTTCGCTAACCTGATTCAACCCCGGTGTGTTAATTTCAAATCTATCATTTTTATTATCCCCAATAAAAGCATCAACGTACTCAAATATATTACGACGAGATTGATTTGCAATTCCTATTATTCTTTTGACTATATCAAGCTTGGTCTGCGGATGAAAATCATACATCTTACCATTAGGATCTTTCATGACATATTCAAGATCTTTCGCAAATTTCCTAGAATTTGGAGGATTCAATTCCCTAAGCTTAGCAAACTCAACTTTAATTTCCCTTTCGATTTCCTCCCGTTCTCGTTCCTGAACAGAAGGCTGATTTGGTATCTGTGGGGATTTTTTAGCTTGAGCTGGAACTTTTTCCCTGAAATCCCGCCCTTCGAGTTCAATCTTTCCATTCCTTCTCACTATAGAAGTTCCGTGCTTACTATCAAAATGCGCATGCGGTGATACAATCACCAAGCCATTCTTATCGTAGAATCTCCTACCTCCTTCAACGGGAGAATGCCCATGCAATATAGTATTAATCCCTAGTTCCCTGACTTTTTCAACCATGCGTTCCTCGGAATTATATTTTTTTATTTTCTCAAATAACTCTTCTTGCGACTCATTTCTTTTAGCGAAATCCCTGTTCTTAAAAGCAGTGAAAATTCTTACCACTTCATCTGCATATTCTCCCGAAATAGGATAAATTGCCCTCCAATTTTCAATATTTTTTTGTATATATTTCTCGTCTATACTCATATCCACAAAAGAATCTTTGTTGTTCAAAATCATATCCCATGTTTTCCATGCCATTCCCAAATATCCATTCTTGTCCAATATTTTTCTTGCTTCCGAAGAAAAAACGATGTCCCCCTTCGCATACAAAGATTCCGCAATTTTAGACATTAAATCCCCCGCTATCATCATGAATGCTTTTTCTTTATCCACTCCCTTTTCCGTAAAATATCTCCTATTGTCGGCGTTCAGATATGTTTCCATGATGTCCCAGAAGCCGTCATCCGGTTTATCTCCGGCAAATAGCATGTTCCTGAGATTCGCTTGGAAGATTTTATTGATTTCATCCGCCTTTCTATCGACATCTCCTCCTTTCATCAAATCAAAAGCCATTCCAACCGTGGGGTCGGTATGGCAAAAAAGCGTATCGTCATGGACGACGGCCACCTTGAGCTTGCAGATGTCTTCCAAGATTTCCCTGCCCTCTTTGGTCGACCGCATGTTGGACAAAATTTCCGGGGTGCGGTCGTATAACTTGGGCCAAAGCTCTTTCTGTTTTGCTTTAAATTCCTCCTTAAGCCAACCTTTTTTCGGACCATGCTCCACGAAAGGATTCACTTTTTTCAATTCGGATTTCGGATCTGGATCGAATTTGGCAAGTTCCCAAAGTCCAATAGATTGATCGGTGAACAATTCAGCGTTATTTTCCGCATACTTATCCCCTCCTGTCCTAGAGAGAAACAAGATAAAATCCATATCATGGTTCCCGCAAAGGAAATCCACCTGCCCACCTTGTTTTTCCGCTTGTTCCCTAAGGTTTCCTATGATAGAAGTTATCTCCATTCCGTCCATACTCCTATCACCCAAGATATCTCCAAGAAAGACGAGCTTCTTATTTCCTCCGGTCCAATTCCACTTTCCACCGGAATCTTTTTCGGCGACTCCCAATTTTCGCACATGCCTTTCGAAATTCCGCATGTCACCATCGAGATCCTCGATGGCCATCACTTCCGTCTCCCTTTTCACTTCCCACCATTCCTTCTTTCCTGGTTCGGTTATTTGTTCGGGGGATTGGGTTGGGGATATTATTTTTGGGATTGGAATTTGTTGCGTCTCTTTTTCAGATGCCTGCTCTTCTTCAATTCCTGTTTTTAATGATTTAGATTTTTCCGCCTCCAGTACGGTTTGGCTGGTTTTAACCTCTGATCCTGTCACTGTCTCCGCTTCGACAACGTTAGGTTGTTGTTGGATTTTAAAAAACGAGATGAGCAAAATTTCATTATCCTCTATGGTTTTAACATTTCCATTTTGAGCCCTTAAAGCCATGAATTCTTCCAGGAGATTGCTTTTTTCCAATATTGTAAAACCAATTTTCAATAAGGAGATATTTTTCTTCTTAGCTTCTGTTGATAATAAATTATTTGTAATTTTTCCCTTTTTTATTAAATCAAGAAGTTGATCTCCGGAAAGATCAGATAGGGATTTATTCTCAGCACCATTCTCCTTTAAGTTTTCAGAAGGAAGATTGTAGGTGTTTTTTTCCATTTACTCTAAAAAATTACATTATTATATCCAAAATATGCAAATCAGCCACTATAAAAGCTCTTTTTGTATTGAGGTCTTCCTTTTCGCTTTTTAGAGTTTCCTTCTCCTTATCATTTTTGGCTTTCCCGATTTCCATATTCTTATCCTCCACCCTCTTCTCAATAATCTTCTTTTCATTTTCCAAAACCACCGTCAGCGCCAGCTTCTCAATCGCCTTATCCGTGCGCTCCGCGTCAGGAATAACCCGCAGTTTATCATCGAATTGCGACTTCAATTCAGGATTTTGTTGGATGAAGCCTAGCGCCAATTCCCTTGGACTTACTTGTATCTTCTGAGCCTCTTCTTTTATCGCATCGTAGGAAAGTTCGAAATCATTGAAAAGCCCGGATAGTTTTTTGGAAGATTCGATTATTTTTTCCTGTTTCGCATCAGACACCGGCGGCATCTGTGGCGGCATCTGCGGCATTACCGGTGCTTGAGCCGGAGGCGTGGCAGGCGCCGGAGGAGATTGCGCCGGAGCGGACGGAGGTTGGGCGGGAAAAGATTTTTGCTTAGGGGTTATTTCCCTGAATTTTTCATCAACAAGATCTATTTTTCCATCTTTTCTTATGATTCCGGTGCCATTTATTCCGTGTGGAGTAGCTACTATAAAGCCATTTTCATCGTATGTCCGTGCATTTGCAGTATGACCATGCATAACAGCGTTGACCCCGGATTTTCTCATCTTTGCAATTATGCTTTTATGGGTATTAAATTCATTCATTATTTCAGACAACCTGTTCTCCGATTCATACAAGGCATTTGAATCTTTTTTATTTATCGCATCAAATATTTTGATTATTTCCTCTGTATAATCACCTCCCAAATGATTATCATCTTTCCAAGAATCAATTGCTTCCTTTATAATTTTTTCATCCACATCCACATGGCTTTCTTTGTCATAAAGAATATCTTTCCAAATATCCCATTCGTGACCAGTATATCCATATTTTTCCAACATGTGATTTAATTTATGGGATACATATATATTCCCATTCTTAAATAAATATCCCGCTGTTTCCGCGCTAAGTTTATATGCCAATTTGTCAAATAGCTCGGGGGTTTCACGAGTGAACTTCTTCCTATTTCCCGTATTCAAATACACATCCCGTATCTCATAATATTCCCTGTCGAATCCATCTCCATCCAACAACGCGTCTCTGAGATTCTGTTGGAAGACTTCGTTGAGATGATCGACCTGTTCGGACGCGTTATTTCCTTTCATAAAGCCGACAGCCATACTCATAGTCGGATCGGTATGGCAAAAAAGAGTGTCGTCATGGATGACGGCCACCTTGAGCTTACAGATATTTTCCAGAATCCCCTTGCCTTTCTTGTCTGAACGCATATTTTCCAGGATCTGCGGTATGCGGTCATAGAGTTTTGGCCACAGTTCTTCCTGTCTTCTTTCGAAATCCGGTGACTTGGGACCGATCCTTTTCAATTCGGATTTAGGATCAGGATCAAATTGGGCGAGTTCCCAGATCCCCACCGACTGGTCAGTGAACAAAGCCGCATTGACCTTGGCATATTCTTTCGAAGCCGATTTGGTCAAAAAAGTGATAAATTCCATATCATGGTTCCCACACAAGAAATCCACCTGCCCTCCTTGTTTTTCCGCTTGTTCCCTAAGGTTTCCTATAATGGAAGTTATCTCCATTCCGTCCATGCTCCGATCGCCCAAAATATCTCCCAAAAAAACCAGTTTTTTATTTCCTCCGGTCCAATTCCAATTTCCACCGGAATCTTTTTCGGCGACTCCCAATTTTCGCACATGCCTTTCGAAATTCCGCATATCGCCATCAAGATCTTCGATGGCCATCACCTCCGTTTCCCTTTTCACTTCCCACCATTCCCTTTTTCCATGTATCCGGATGGCTTCAAGGGAGGATGGTTGTGTGACTTGCAAAGCAGAAGGGGTTGCTTCGACTACTTTCTCAGCCCGATCTTCAGATTTTTCGTGTTCAGGTGCTAATTCCTCCAAATCTTGCTCCACCTGTTGTCTTTTTTTAAGATAATTCCCCAAAATTCTTTCTTCCGCTATGGTCTCATTTTCTTCAATTTCAATTTTTCCATAATAATCAATAAAATCCTCCATCAAACCCGCTTCTAGCAAAACCTCATATCCCAATTTATATATCTCAACATTTAAACCCTCGACCTCCCGTTCCAATATATCTTCAGTTAACTTTCCATTCTTCAGCAATTCGGCTAATTTCTTAATTGATAAATCATATTTTATTTTTTTTCCATGGAACTCCTTATTCTCATTTACACTAAATGACTCTTTTTCCATTTCATTGAATATTTAATATTTTTATCAAACAAAACTCAGCTTCTTGCTATCTTAACATGAACAATATCAGCCTTTATGCCTCTAAGATTTATCCTTAAAATATCATCCTCCCCCGCTCTTTCCATTTTCTCCTCAATTAATCTCTTTTCGTCTTCCAAAATCACTGTCAACGCCAACTTCTCAATCACTTTATCAGTGCGCTCCGCGTCAGGAATGGCTTGTAATTTCGTTTCGTATTGCGACTTCAATTCCGGATTAGATTCGATAAATCCCAAAGCTAATTCCCTTGGACTTACTTGTATCTTCTGAGCCTCTTCTTTTATCACGTCATAGGAAAGTTCGAATTCGGAAAACAATCCGGCCATGTTTTTGGCGGATTCAGCTATTTTTTCCTGTTTGGCGTCAGACACCGGCGGCATCTGTGGCGGCATCTGCGGCATTACCGGTGCTTGAGCCGGAGGCGTTGCAGGCGCCGGAGGAGATTGCGGCGGAGCGGTAGGGGCTTGGGTTGGAGCCTGGGCAGGGGCGGAAGTCGGTCTGCTTTTCGCCTGTTCGTTTTTCTTCATGGCTTTTTCCATGGCGTTTTTAAAAACCGCATTGGAAGAGAAGCGCCTGCCGGAAAGCTTGGAAAAAATGTCTTCGATGGTCAGCGTCAAATCGCCGCCTTCGTCGGACTTTTTGAGCCACATGTGGCCTCTCACGTTGAATCCTTGTCCCAATCCTCCGGGAAGAGAATTCTCGTCCATTTTCTTGGACGTGTAGAGGATGAAGGTGTTCTCTTCTGGCGACCAGATGAGATATCCGTCGTATCCGGAATTTTTCACGACGAAAGATCCGCCGGCCTCTTTCGAAACCCTGGAAAATCTCCTGCCGTCTTTTTTGAGCATCTTCACGTCGACCAGTACTTTTCCGAAACGGCCCGCGCCGGTGTCCACCACGAATCCTTCCTTCGCCATGCTTTTGATTTCCTGCTTAGCTTTAAACACGGCGTCTTTGAGATAATTGCTGAATTGTTCCAGCGATTGTATGCCGCCGTTTCTCGGATCGGTGTGCAAGGTCGCTTTGAGATAATCTTCAGGCAAAGGATCGGCCGGATCCTGTCCCCCTTCGACCAATTCCATAATCTGCGCGACGGAAAGTTTCCTGTATAGTCCGTAGAGGTTGCGATGGTAATTCTCCGCGACCCTCTTGTCATCGAAACTGTTCGAATTGCCGTTATCTATGTTCGTGATGAATTCGACGTATTTATCGAATTGTGGAGTTTTTTTCAAAAGGCCCATTTCGACCAAGGTCTTATATAAAAACGCGGTAGCCGAAGTCCCGTTATGCGAACTTTCGGCGTGATGGTCGAAAATCAGACGCTTCCCGTTTTCCTGGGAAATGACTCCGTGATTATTGGACGTATCCATGATGACGCCGCTCTCGGAAGACTCGCCTTTATTCACGAAATTTATCTTGCTCCGGTCCACTTTTATCCCGGCCAATTCCAAAAGCATCAGACAACTTTCGCCGTCATGGTCGGATTCATTAAGCGCGATCTCATATTTCTTCGTGTCCGGATTGTAACCCATCATATTGTGCACCGTGAACTCATCCCAAAGCTTTTTGGTAAGTTCCAAAATTTTCTTGTCGCCCTCTTCTTTCGTCGGCGCGTTCAAAGCGTCATATTTCAAATCCGCGGAATTTTCCAACTTGAAGATCGTGTGCCAAGCGGCCGCTCTGGTCGCCTGAGTATCCCGCTCCTTGCCCACATCCAGGATTTTTTTCAAAAGTTTTTCCTTGCCGGTTTCTTCTTTTTTCTTTTCCGGCGCGGCTTTTTTCTTTTTCTTGGCGGCGGCCGGCGGGACTTCCACTGTTTCCTGCTTCTTCGGTTCTTCCGCTTTTTTCACCGGAACCATTCTGCGGATAACCGGTTTCTCAACCGGCATCTTCGGTCTCCTTGTTTCTTCCAATCTTTCAAGCGGAGTGCGCGCCAAAATCGGAACGGCGTATGGAAGTTCGACGTCATAATCCATCGGCACGTCCAAAACCAAAGTCCGGACATCTTCTCCTTGATATATTTCCCTGACCCCTTCTCCGATATGAGTCGCCAACACGCTGACTTTTTCCGCTCCCTCCACGCTTCCTTCAACGACGGCGACTTCGGCGAACTTGCCCAAAAATTCCGCCCTTCCGCCGGCGTCTCGGAAAGCCAATTTTCCGATCTCGCTTTCCATGTCGATGAGGGCGTTACCGTTCGCATCAATCGGGATTTCGACCACCTGGTTTTGCGTGTCGCTGGAGAGCGAAACTAAAAGCTTCATCTTGCCCTCGGACATCAGTTCCTGCGGATTCCAACTTTTGCCTTCATGGAAAGAGCCGCCTGGCGCCATATGCTTCACGTTGAAAACGAAATTTCCATCTCCGTCCATGCCGGTCCCGTCCTCTCCGCCCCATCTGAGCCTGAGCTCGTTTTTGTCGAACGCGGCCGTGTCGTTGTCAGCCCATCCCGCCCTTTTGATTTCCCGAAACATCTCTTCGTGTCTCCCGATATATTCCTTCGCCTCGAATTCCACTGGTTTCGGATCCACATGCTTCACGATTTCTTCCGGAAATATCCCGGCCTCCGTCATCGCCTGCTTGCTCTCAGCGGACAAGGATCCGTCCTGACCAAGTTCCATGCCCTCAAAAAGTTTCTCACCGGATCCACCGTTGATGATATTGAACGAACCGTCGTCACTTTGGGAAATTTCCAAACCTTTAGGAACTTTGACCGAAAAATTTTCCGCGACCGAGATTTCCTGCATTTTGGAAGGATCGAACTGCGGAAGATTTCCCGAAACATAACGCCGCATATATTCCAAAGCGGTGAAGCTCTTCGCTTGCCCGGCTCCGGAAATTTCCTGCGTATTGAAAAGCCCTTCCGATTTCCCTCCGACGGCTGCGCCGATTTCCTGCGCCGCGGTTCCGATCACGAGGCCCACTCCGACCCCTTTAGCTACCGCCCAAGCGACCTTTTTCCTTTTCATAGCGTCGAACGCCTTATCCTTGGAAGTTTTTTCCTTCAAGAACTCCTCCTGGATTTTGGAATTCTTGCTGTGTTCCAAATAATTTTTGAGTTGCTCTTCGTCGTTATAGAAAGTCGCCCAATCGGCGTGGACATTCTTTTTGAGATAAACTTTCGCCTCGGCGGAAGCGATGTACATTTTCGTCCTCTCCTGTTCGACTTTCTTGGCGTCGGAAAAACCGACCAGGTCGATCTTCTCCTGCTCCGAAAAACTTATCCTGGAATCTATCTCGACAATCCCCGAAAGCACCGCATGCAAAACCGCCTCATTCGGACCGCTTTTGAGATTCTCCAAAGATTCCCTGAGTTTTTCCGTGAGTTCCGTCGCCTGCCTGGTTTCATGGCGGAAATCTTCCATTTCTTCCCTTCTTTCCGAGCCAATTTCGATCCTCTTTCCTCCTTTAGCCATCTCGCGCGCATGCTGGGCGCGTTCCTCTTTGACCCTTTTTCCGACTCCGGCGCTGAGCCCCAAGCCCAAGGGTCCGGCTAACTTCGTGGCTTTATGGGCCGTTCCCACGGCGCCCTTAGTAATGAGTCCGTGCGCGATCGCCACAGCCGAAGCGGCCGTGGTTTCATTGATGAATTTTCCTAAAAAAGATTTTTGGATTCTGTCGGTGATTTTGTCCACGGCGTTGAATTGCGGCTCCGTCTCCACTCCGGCTCTGGCCTTACCGACAACTACCTCGAATTCCAAATCAAGGGCGTCCAGTCCCGTTCCGTGGGAAACGCTGTCTTTGACCTGTTTGGCTATCTCA
>LCPX01000020.1 GCA_001003855.1 Candidatus Moranbacteria bacterium GW2011_GWE1_49_15
TTCGAGATACCGCTCACCGACATCATCGTCAATTTCCATGACGACCTCAAGAGCGCGACCTCGGGCTACGCTTCGATGAATTATGAATTCGTCGGATACCGTCCTTCGGATTTGGTGAAGCTGGACATCCTGCTGGCCGGGGAAAAAGTCGAAGCACTTTCGCGTATCGTTCCTAAGGAGAAAGCGCATGCCGAAGGGTCGGTCATCGTGACCAAACTCAAAGATGCGATTCCGAGGCAGAACTTCGCCATCGCGGTGCAGGCCGTGATCGGGGGAAAAGTCGTGGCTCGCGAAACGATCAAGCCGTACCGCAAGGACGTGATTTCCGGGCTATATGGAGGAGATGTGACCAGGAAGAACAAACTCTTGGACAAGCAGAAGAAAGGAAAAAAGAAGATGGGAAACATCGGGAAAGTGAACGTTCCGTCCGAAGCCTATCTGGCGGTCCTCAAAAGATAAAAACGGGGTTTACCCCGGCTTGCCCTGAGGTAAATATCAATTTATAATGCAAATATGGGTTCGAAAAGATTCAAAAAAAGAATACGCATAGTCTGGATCGTCATCTCCGTGTTGGCGGTCATATCCATGGTCGGTTTTTCCATGGCGCCTATGTTCAATCTTTACTAAACAAAAAAGATGAAAAAGAAATTCTCCTTCGCAATGGTCCTTTTCGTGATCGGCGCCGCGGCGGCGGTTTACGTGGTTTATGTGGCCGGCAAAGAGGCTTATAGGAGCGCGAGGATTGAGAAGGAAATTGAAGCCTTGAAGATGGAGGCTGAAAAAATAAGGACCGATAACGGTAATCTGCGCGAAAAGATCGCCTATCTGGATACGGACGAGTTCAGGGAGAAGGTAGCCAAGGAAAAACTCAACCTCAAAAAAGAAGACGAGCAGGTCGTCGAGATAAGGCCGGTCACGGCCATTTCCGAAGAAGAGGTCTTGGGCGCGTCGCAAGGGACGACGGCCCCGGTCGAGGAAGAAAAGAATTATATGAAATGGTGGCGTAAATTCTTCAGCATATAAGGACGGCATGAGGATATAAAACAAATATGGAAAAAGAAGCGGAAAAAACGGAAAACGGATCGGATATCCAAGGTGGAAAAGCCAAGAAAGTCAGTTTCAGGACCTTGGCTATTTCGTCGGGCTTAATCCTTTCCGTTCTGTTCGCCGCCGGTGTCGGCATAATATATTTCGTCTCTCCCGATGAGAACACCCCCTTGGGAAGGTTCGTCGGGCGCTTTTCCTATCCGGCCGCGGTTATCGACGGCAAGAGCGTCGTGTATACCTCGCAGGTAGACGAGAATTTGGAGGCGGTGAAAAACTTTTATGAAAGGGAAGACGTTTCGAAGACCGGCATGCGGGCTGATTTTTCGACCGAAGAAGGGAGGAAACGTCTCAAGATAAAAGAGAAGGAAATTTTGAACAAGATCATAGAGGACAAGGCCATCGAGATTTTGGCTAAAAAAGAGAAAATCGTGGTCACCAAGGAGGACGTGGACAAGGCCGTGGACGGCGAGTTGGAAAAATACGGCAACAAGAAAGAGGTGTCTGAGAACATGCAGAACCTATACGGTTGGAACATCGAGCAATTCAAAACCAAAATAGTCGCGCCTGGGATTTACAGCCAGGAACTCAGGAGGATCATTTCCGCTGAACTTGAATCGGACGAGGGCGCGCGGGAGATTATCGGGAAAGCCAAACGGGAACTCGACAACGGAACGGATTTTTCCGAAGTGGCGCGTATGTATTCGCAAGGATCCTCGGCCCAGGATGGCGGGGAATTCGGATGGATCGCCAAGGAGCAGTTGGTGGCGGAAGTGGCCGAAAAAATATTCGGCGGAGATTTCCCGGTTAATCCTGACAAAAAGAAAACTGAAATAATCGAGAGTCCTCTCGGATTCCACATAATCAAGGTTGAAGAGATGAAGAAGGAGAACGGAACGGACCTTGCGAGGATAAAGCAGATATTCGCCAGAAAGAAGACGTTCGGAGATTGGTTGGAAGAGCGCATGAAGGAGATGAATATCAACGTTCTGGACAAGGAATATCAATGGGACAAGGAGAATGGCATAGTCATTTTCAAAGACGAAGGGATGAGAAATTTCGAGAAAGAGACGTATGAAAAATGGGAGGGGGACATTTCCGTGATGTTCTAGATCGGCAAGGCGCGGAAGTCCCGATTTAAATTTATTCGGTAATTAATTAAATTAAAAAAATATATGCCAAAACCAACAGTGAACGAGGATCTTTGCATCGGATGCGGAACTTGCGAGTCCCTCTGCCCTAATGTCTTCAAGATCGAGAACGGCAAGTCGCACGTGATAGCTGAGGATTGCGGTGACTGCAATTGCCAGGAGACCGTGGACAGCTGTCCGGTAAACGCCATCTCCATAGAGTAGTTTCCCGCCTTTCGCCGCAATAGATAGTTTTTCGGTTAAGCTCGACTTCTGATGCGGAGTTGGGTTTTAGCCGTCCAAGGAAACGTCGAACAGTGATGAAAATTTAAAAACGCCAGATATGTATTAATAGGGTGTCAGGCATTTTGTTTGGAATATATCTTAATTGGAAATATGGGATTTATCTGAGCGGGACAACGGACCCATGACGGTTCGTGACGCGCCCATTCGAATCCCCCTTACCGGACATGGATAATATCAATAATGGGAAAAAAGTCACGACGTCGGAGCCGGTCGAAAAAAAGAAATCCGCTCCCCTTAGGTCGGCAGTTTTGATTTTCGGGATAATCCTGTTCTCCTCGTTTTTCGGTGCGGTTTTCGGATTTATGGCCGGCGGGATTTCGGGGGTCTTCGACGGAGGCCTGCTCCAGAGCAAATTGAGGAGCATCGGCATCAGTGAAAGGATAATAAATACCGAGACGATAGTCGTGGAGGATTCCGAGGTCATCAGCGTGGTGAAGCGTTCTTCTCCAGCGGTGGTCAGCATAGCCGTCACCAAAGAAATTCCGAATCTGCGGAATTTCGACTTTTTCGGTTTCGAGATACCGGACGAAGGAGACACCCAGAGGCAGGAAATAGGAGGAGGATCCGGATTCTTCGTCTCCCAAGACGGTATGATAGCCACGAACAGGCATGTGGTAGAAGATACCGACGCGGAATATACCGTCATCACCAATGACGGAACCGAATTTCCAGCCAGCGTTTTGGCAAGGGATCCGGTCCATGATATCGCTATTATAAAAATCGACGGAACCGATTTCCCGATCCTGCCCATAGGGGATTCCGACTCCATCCAAATCGGGCAGACCGTCATAGCCATAGGCAATTCCTTGGGTGAATTTCTCAATACCGTCAGTAGGGGCATAGTTTCCGGTCTCGGGAGGACGGTCATAGCCGGAACTGATTTCGGATCGGCTCCGGAGAGGTTGACTGACATAATCCAGACGGATGCCGCCATAAATCCTGGAAACTCTGGGGGGCCGCTCATAAACATACAGGGCGAAGTGGTGGGTATGAATGTCGCCATGGCCAGGGGCGCCCAAAACATAGGGTTCGCGCTTCCGGTGAATCAGATAAAGAAAGTCATAAACCAGGTCAAAGAAACCGGCCGAATATCGGTGCCTTTTCTGGGGGTAAGATACATCCCCTTGAGCGCGGAATTGCAGGAAAACAACGATCTGCCTTTCGATTACGGGGTTTTGGTCCAAAGAGGCAGTACCTTGTCCGAATTGGCCGTCATTCCTGGTTCCCCGGCGGACAAAGCCGGGATTATGGAAAACGACATAATTTTGGAAATCGACGGCAAGAGGATCAGCGAGCAGAACCAGCTCGGAGATTTGATTTCCGAACATAACGTCGGGGACGCCGTCAAGTTGAAAATTTGGCAAAAAGGCGTCGAGAAGGAAATCCAAGTGATCCTGGAAGAGAGAAGCTGAAGTTCAAAAAGTTCGAAACATCAAATCCGGGATCCGGAACAAATTCGAATATCCCGGATATGTTTTTTGGAAATTAGATTTTAGGATTTTAAAAAATATGGATATTGGAAAATACACTACAAAGAGTCAGGAAGTGCTCCGCAAATCCCAGGAAATAGCGGTTTCCATGGGGCAACAGCAGGTGGACGTCTTCCATTTTTTGAACGCGCTCATATCCCAGGAGGGATCGATCGTGGGTGTCATTTTGGAAAAATTCAACGTGGACATGGACAGGATGAGAAAAGCCACCTTGGCCGAAATCCAGAAATATCCCAAAGGCGTGCCGGCCGGCATAGGGCAGGTTTTCGTCACGCCCGGATTGATCCAGATCCTGGAACAGGCCGAAAAGGAGATGGTGAAGATCGGCGACGAATTCGTTTCCACGGAACATCTGTTGCTGGCGTTGCTGAGCTTCAATTCACCGGCAAAGAAATTTTTGGACGGATTCAAGGTCGGATATGAAGAGACGCTCAAGATAATCTCGCAAGTCAGGGGTGCGCAGAGGGTGGACTCCCCCGAACCGGAAGGGAAATTCCAGGTGATCGAGAAATACACAATAAATCTGACGGAGTTGGCCCGCAATGACAAGATAGATCCCGTTATAGGAAGAGACGAGGAAATCCGCAGGGTTATGCAGGTCCTCAGCCGCCGGACAAAAAACAATCCGGTGCTTATCGGCGAGGCGGGAACCGGAAAAACCGCGATAGTGGAAGGGCTGGCGCAGAGGATCGCTTCCGGCGACGTTCCGGAAAACCTTAAGAACAAGGAGATCGTCTCGCTCGATCTGGGAGCGCTGTTGGCCGGAGCGAAATTCCGCGGGGAATTTGAGGATCGGCTCAAGGCTATTTTGAAAGAGACCGAAAGGGCGGCCGGAAAATACATCCTGTTCATAGACGAGCTGCATACGTTGGTCGGGGCGGGAGCCACTGAAGGTTCGTTGGACGCTTCCAATATGCTCAAGCCCGCCTTGGCCAGAGGGAGACTGCGGACCATCGGGGCGACGACGACAAAGGAATATCAGAAATACATCGAGAAAGATGCCGCTTTGGAAAGAAGGTTCCAGCCTGTCTACGTGAGCGAACCGTCCACCGAGGACACCGTCGCTATTTTGCGCGGGATAAAGGAGAAGTATGAGCTCCACCACGGAGTCAAGATTACCGACGAAGCGATCCAATCGTCCGTAACCCTTTCGCAAAGGTATATTTCGGACAGGTTCTTGCCGGATAAGGCGGTGGACCTCATCGATGAGGCGGCTTCCGCCCGCAGGATGGAGATCGATTCCATGCCGACGGAGATAGACCAATTGGAAAGGTCCATACGCAGGCTTGAAATCGAGAAGAAAGCCTTGCAGAAGGAGAAAAACAAGGACACCCAAAGGCAAATCCGCCATATCAACAAGGAATTGGCCGAACTCAAGGAGAAAGCCAATTCTTTGACGCTGCAATGGAGGACCGAAAAGGATCTGATCACCCAAAGCAGACAGCACAAGAAGGATATCGACAAATTGAAATCCGAAGCGGAGATGGCCGAACGGAAAGGTGAATTGGACAAGGTCGCGGAAATCCGTTACGGCAAGATTCCTGAGTTGGAGAAGAAGATGAAGGAAGAGGAGAAAAAGCTCAATAAGATCCAGAAGGAAAACTCCATCCTCAAAGAAGAAATCACCGAGGAAGACATCGCGCGGGTTGTTTCACGCTGGACCGGCATACCTTTGACCAAGATGCTCCAGGGCGAAACTGAAAAATTGGCGCATATGGAAGACGAGCTAGCCAAGCGCGTCGTGGGCCAGGACGAAGCGATCAGGGTGGCGGCCAACGCCATCAGGAGGTCGAGGGCCGGAATCTCCGAAGAGAACAAACCCATAGGTTCTTTCATTTTCCTGGGACCGACCGGAGTGGGTAAGACCGAATTGGCCAAGACTTTGGCGGAATTTATGTTCAACGATCCCAAGGCGCTGATAAGGCTGGACATGAGCGAATATATGGAAGCGCATTCGACCGCCAAGCTCATCGGTTCTCCTCCCGGGTACGTCGGTTACGAGGAAGGAGGGCAGCTTACCGAGCTCATCAGGAGACATCCCTACAGCGTGATACTGTTCGACGAGATCGAGAAGGCGCATCCGCAGGTGTTCAACATACTTTTGCAGATTTTGGACGACGGAAGACTGACCGATTCCAAGGGGCGCGCGGTCAACTTCAAAAACACGGTGGTCGTCATGACTTCCAACGTCGGTTCGGACATCATCTATAAATCCCAATCGTTGGGCTTCCGCGAAGACGGCAAGGAAGACGGGTTGGGGGAGGGGGAGATGCGCTCAAAGGTCATGGCGAGTCTGCGGGAAAGCTTCAAACCGGAATTCCTCAACAGGGTCGACGAGATAATCATCTTCCATCCCCTCAACAAGAAAGTGCTGGAAAAGATAGTCGATCTCCAATTGAAAAATGTCCAGGAGAGATTGGCGAAAAAGAACATAACGCTCAAGATGCAGGCCTCCGTGAAGGCCTATCTGACGGACAAGGGATATGATCCGGTCTATGGGGCCAGGCCGTTGAAAAGGGTCATCCAGAACGAGATCTTGGATGAGCTTGCTTTAAAAATTATAGAAGGTAAAATAGGAGATGGAGACAAAGTGAAAGTGTCTCTCGAAAATAACCGGATAGCATTCTCCTGAAAGGGAGTTCGAACTAAAACAAACTATGTTTTTCCATCTCCGCGTATTCCTACACAGCCTCTTCTTTTTCTTGGCGTTGGAATTGGTTTTGCGTGAGTCGGTGTCGGGTTTCCTGGTGGATCTGCTTTTCAGCAGCTTCCCATATCTACTCTTGCTCATTTTGCTGTATGCCGTTTTCATAGGCGCCAGCGCCTTGAAGATCGGTAAAAGCTGGAGCATGTTGCCGGCCCCGCTCATGTTGGTCTTTTCTTCCATGGGGCTGATCGCCCTGATCGATTCCTCCACTAAGAAATTTTTCTTCATGACCCTCGCCTGGGCCGCTTACTATTTCTGCCTGTTGGGATTGCAGAGGCTCCGGGCCTATAGGAAGGACCAGACGGCCAGAGGAATGGTCGCCGCCAGCGTGGCCATAGCCGTTTTCCTGTTTTATTCCTGTTCTTACGGGATATATCTGAATTTCGCGATCCCGCTTGGGATCCTGATGGTATTTTTCTTGGCAGTGACGACCTTGTTGAGCTACCAATATTTCCAGCTGGTCCAAGATGACAGGAAGAAAGCTTTGCTATACAGCCTCGTGATAGGCATGGGGATGACGGAAATATCCTGGATGATCAATTTCTGGCCGTTCGGATACTTGACAACGGGGGTAACTATGCTTATTTTCTATTATGTGCTGTGGGATCTGGCGCATAGTTATTTTCTCGAAACGTTCTCCAAAAGGAGGGCCGTGTCTAATATGGTCCTGTTCGGAATCCTCGCCACCGTCGTGTTGACGAGCTCCAGATGGATACCCGTAATTTAATCGTTTAAATGAAACAATAAATGGAATCATCAGATAAAAAAAACACAAAAGCGCTCCTCTGGGTGTCGGCGGCGATCGCGGTTTTTGTCATAGGGGGGATCGGAGGGGTCTTCATGGACAGATACGTGGTTCCCAGGCTGGGTGCCAGCCAATTTTTCGGAAAATTTTCTTTTTTCAAGGAAGCCGCTGAAAACGTGACCATAATTAACAAGACAGAACAGGTGACGGTGCGCGAGGACGACTCGGTCAACCAGATCGCTTCCCGGGCTTCGACGTCGGTCGTAAACGTCATTTCAATAAATTCAGCCAAGGGAACGCTCGGGAAAGACAGGAAAGTCAGGCCGGACAGCATGAGCGGGACTGGAATTTTGGCAACGAGCGACGGGGTTATCATCACTTACAGGGACGTGATTTTCGAGGATAACGCGACTTATGCGGTGCTCCTCTATAACAACGACAAGTATGACGCTAAGCTTATCGGCGTGGACGAATTCGCCAATTTGGCGTACCTCAAGATCGAAGCCAGCAATTTGCCTTCGATAGATTTCGCCAATTCCGACGATTTCAAGCCAGGCAAGAAGCTGGTGTCCATCGGAAACTCTTTCAGTGAATATCAGAACCGTTTTTCGGCCGGACTTCTGAGCAACATCAATAAGACTTTCAATCTCAGCGGGAAAACCGTAGCTTCTTCGGACAAGCTGGAAGGAGTTTTCGAAACCGACTTTGACAACCAGGAGAATTATCTGGGAGGACCGGTGATAAGTTACGGCGGGGAGCTTGTAGGCATAAACGGCAAGATATCCATCGACAACAAGGACGTATACTTCCAGATTCCTTCCAACGCCATCAAGAAATCCCTGGACCGCGCTTTGAACGGGGAGCTTGAGAAGACCCCAACCATCGGTGCATATTACATTTCCATCACCAAAGAATATTCGCTTTCCCATAACGTGAAAAGCGATCGCGGAGCGCTCATCTTTTCCCCTTCTGGAAATTCCGCGCTCGCGTTTCTCGACGGCAGCGCCGCCCAGAAAGCGGGACTGCGCATTGGCGACATAGTCTTGGCCGTAAATGGGAAAAACATAGATCTTTCCAATCCTCTTTCCAATCTAGTGAACCAATACAAGGAAGGGGACAAGCTGGAACTGATCGTGCTGCGCGCGGAAGAGGAAATGAAAATCGAAATCCAACTCTAGAAGAACAAGCTGATAGAAACATCGAAAATCCGGATTCATCCGGATTTTTCAGTGTTGACAAAAATGATTTTTTATGCTATCTTTATCCGTTCATGTTCCTTTATTTTTCGAGGCGAAAATAGGCCAAGCAGGTGAAATAAACCCGTTCCAAGGAGAGAAACCATGGGAAGAAAAATCAGCTTGTCGGCTATCGCGATCATGATTTCAGCGACTTTTTTTCTCTGCGCCTGTGGCGGAGGGGGCGGAGGAAGCGATCCCCAAAACGTGACTGACAGGGGCGAATCGGTCCAGGAAGAACCTGCGTCGACGGAGCCCCCGTCCGATCAGCCCGTGCCGGATCAACCGACTCCTCCGCAAGAAGATCCGCCGTCGGAGCCGTCAGAAAAGTTCGACGTTTCAATCGCGCTTTCCGAAGCCGGCCATGCCGTCACTTTCGATTTGTCGTCCGGAGCCGTCAAGGGATTCATCTCGGACGTGCCCATCTATCCCCAGGACGTGAAGGCGGTGGCTTTCAGTAGTGCTAGGGTGGACTGGGGCCTGGATTCGACTGCGTTCGGACAGATCGATGCCAACGGCGTCGCCACGATCGAAGGCGCGGCCAACAACGACAAAGGAAACTGGTGTCTGGTCCTGATGGACAATTCCGTCATCTGGTTCGACATCGAAGGGAACTATTCCATTTCCGGACTGCCTTGGGAAATCGTCGGCGACCAAATCGTTTACGGCGGTTTCCGGGAGGCGAAAATCGAACTCGTCGCCCCGGGAAAGGCGCGCGTGCATTTCGGTTCCAATCTCCTTTCCGGACTTATGGAAACGGGCATTGATCCCAGCGGCGTCTTGTCGGCCAGATGGAATTCGAACAAGGTCGGATGGGGGGAATCAAGCACCGCGATTTCCACTCTCCAAGTCGACGAAAACAAAGATCTGTTTTTCACTGTCGATATTCCGTCCGCGGACCTTGGAAATTTTTCCTTGGTTCTTTCCGACGGGACGGTGGTTTGGTTCGATGTCGAAGCGTGGATTTGCGGCAGCGGTGTCACCGTCCGCCACGATATCGGCCAAATCGAGTTCGTTTCCGAAATCGTCGTCGAATGAGTTGGATGAACAGTGGGCCTTGCGGATGAAAATCTCCGCAAGGCCCTTTTATTTTCCCCGAACCCCAGCTATTGACAAAAGTCGAATAATTTGGTAATATGGCCTGTTAATATCATAACCGCCAAATATGAAACAATATAGCGAATTCATGGCTTTGGTAAGGCAAAAACTCGGATCGATAATCCTTTTAGGGATTTTGTTGTCCGCTTTGTCATTCCTGTTTTTGGTTTCAAATGAAAGGAATTTCAAGGTCAGTACGGACTATTTGGTGGTGCAGAATTCTTCCAACAGTACCGACACTTACGCTCTGGCCAAGTCCGCGGAATATATCGGAAGGATACTTGCCGAAGGGATGCGCAGCGAACTTTTCATCAACGAAGTGATCAAGACCGGAAAAGTCAACGCTGAATTTCTGCCGTTCGACAAAAAAGAAAAATTGAAAAATTGGGAGAAGATGGTCAGGGTCGAGCAGAGCGCCAATCTCGGAATCATCAGCGTTTCTGTTTTTAATGACAGTCAAAGGCAGGCCGCCGGAATAGCGGAAGCCGTCTCAGAAGTATTGACTACGAAAAATAACTTGTTTCGCGGAGAAGGACAGAATATCGAAGTCAGGATCCTTTCCGGGCCGGTCGTTGAAAAAAATCCCAGCCTTGCCGATATTATCGCGGCGGCTGTCGCGGGATTCGTTTTCGGGTCATTCGTCAGCGTGGTTTTTATTTATTACAAGACTCCGGGAAAAACCAAAACGTACGGATCTTCGGCCGCCTTCGGACAGATGGGTATGGGCCAAAAGGAAAGGATGGACCGGTCGGGGATATTTGCCCAGGATGACAATTATCTTGAAAGTTTGAGAAATTTGGATAAGTAATATACGCATTGCGGGCTTTTCAGGAGACTCCCAGCAAATGGGGTTCTCCGATAAACTCGGAATCGCCGGGTTTTAAGATAGTAGAACCTTGATAACTGAATAGTTTTAAAACTCTATCATACGACACGGAGGAAAATCATGGTAAGAACGGCGAAGATCTTGTTGTTGGTTGCCGCGGTCGCCGTCCTTTCCGGATGCGCTACGGGGCAGTTCCAAGTCAGGAACCTCAATCTGGAGTCCGGCGTGCAAACGCTGGATTTCCTCATCGAACCGTACCAATCCCTGGGAGTCGTTGAAACCGACGCCATCAAAAAAAGGGAGGTCACGGTCTTCAAAGCCGTTTTTCCAGAAATCCTGTTCGGGGAATATTTTCCCGGCAGGGTACGCTGGAACGTTTTGGCGCTCGACAAGTCCGGGCGGGAGTATTTCGGCCAGGCGGTGTTCTCGGGGATTTCCGTTTCAGGAAGTTTCTTGTTCACCGTCATCATGGACGGAAAAGTTCCCGCCGAGGCGAAAGCCATGGTCCTTTCAACGGGACTGGAATTCGCCTACGACTTGGGAGGTAACGAATTTAAGCTCGAACGCAGGAAAATCGGGGACGGAGCCTATCGCAACGAATTCATTTCGGCGAACGGCACCAAAGTTTCCGATATGAAGCGCGACGAGCAGTTCCTTTCCATATCAAGGAAATGGAACCGCTACCAGACGCCTGCTGGGACGCTTCTCAGTCCCTTAGGGGAAAAGGAAGTTAAGGAAATCGCCGGCATCAACCCGAAATACAGCTTCTCAGAGAAGCTTGTCGGGTCAGGCCACTTCACTTTGGTCGCCGATTACGTCGGCACCGCGGCCAGTCTCGCGATCGATGTCATGCGGGCGCCCAACGTTCCGTCCGAGGGCTGGGATTACAATTCCCAGCTGCCTTCGCGCCGGAACATGGCGCTTATCATAAAATACACGCTTCAGTTGAAGCAGAACCTTATCGATAACATCAACCGCGTGAACGCCGAGAGATTTGTCGGCAGGAGGTGAATATGAAATCCTTTTTCGCTCTGATCGTGACGATCGCACTGGTGCTTTGCGCCGGCGCGGCTGTCGCGTCGGAGTACACCGTCCAAAAAGGCGACACCCTTTCGGGTATCGCCAAGAGATTCATGGGCAGTGCCAGCCGGGCGGCATATATGTCGCTCGCTGAGAAAAACGGGATCGAAAATCCCCATCTGATCCACCCGGGTCAGAAGTTGGATATCCCTGAAGGTTTTTCCTTCTCGGAAAGCTACCGGCTCCAAGGGCAAATCGGCGTGATTTCTTCCGCCCCGGCAAAACCGCAGTCATCTCGGCAAAGCGCCGAGAAAAAACAGGAAGGCGTGTTCTATTACCGCTATCCTGCCCGTGATCCTTATCGCGGGACCTTGGAAAAAGCTTTGGAACTTCTCGGTTACCCGATCGAAGTCCGGAAAGCTTTCGTCGAAAAGGTACGCACGACGCCCAAAAATAAAATTGTGCATATTGAATTGCGCAAGGGCGATCGCATCGCGGCTATGACTTTCGGCAAAGCCAAGGTCAAGCGGAACGTCATAGCGGCTTGGGATGATCAATATCATCTCTATGCCGCCCGGTTGTATGAAACGGAATTTGAAGGCAAAGTTTACCGCCTCATCTATCCGTTGGTCTGCGGCAATTGGAGCAGACTTGAGGAAAGACCGATACCGGCGCCTCCCGAGGTGCCGTATATCGAGCCACCTGTCCCGCAGCCCGTTCCTACGGCTCCGGAGGCTCCTCCTTATATCGAGGAGGAGAAGCCATGTCCCATCGAGCATGAACCGATCGTCGGTATCGGCACGTGGGGCAACGGCATCGCGGAAGGGGACTTCGCCTATGCGGAATATATGCAATGGCGCAAGAA
>LCPX01000021.1 GCA_001003855.1 Candidatus Moranbacteria bacterium GW2011_GWE1_49_15
AACAAGCGAAAGCGAAAAAACTAAAGTTCTCAATATGAGTGATTGGAAATATGAAGGTATAATGTTTTATGCGAATCCATAAGCCAACTACCTTTTCTTTATCACACATAAAAACAACCAGCAATTTCACTGGTTGTTTTTAATTAAAATTGCATTTCTCAATTTTATTTTTTCAATCATCTTCCAATAATTTAAGATAGCTTGAAAATGTTTTTTCATTGGAAAAATCATCTTTTAATCTAATGTTTGCATTTTCCCCTAAAGTTCTAGCCATGTCAGCATCATTCAACACAAGCATCATCTGTTCGGCCAAAGCATTCACGTCTCCAGCATTTATCAAAAGGCCTTCTTTTTTATTTCTTATTTGCTCAGGTATTCCGTAAATCTTAGTTGCGATAATTGGCAAACTAAAAGCCATTGCTTCCAAAACAACTCTAGGAAATGATTCAATGTAAGAATTACAAACAAAAATATCACTCATTTCGTAGTAATCGTATATCTTTGAAGTTTCTTTTAGTAATTTTATATTCCTACTCAGGTCATTTTCTTCAATAAATTCACTTATTTTATTAACATAAGGAATCTCTTTATCCTGTGCGCCAATGATTAAAAACCTAAGATTATTAAAATATTTTTCAGGAAGCATTGTTCTTAAAACAGCAATGGCCTGACAGAACTCTAACTGACCTTTCCTAGAGCAAACCGTTCCTATTATACTCACTATTCTAGTATATATTTCAAATCCGTATTTCTTTTTAATTTTATCTTTCAGGAAAATATTAACACTCACATCTTCATGCGATTTTTTATATTTTTCATAATCAGCTATTTCAAAGCCATTGTAAATGGTTTTGAAGTTATCATGAACCTTACCGTTCTCATAAAGACTTCTTGTTGCATTAGAAACAAAAACCACTTTAAAAACTTTATCAAATAAATCATCAGTTAAGTCAAGAAATTTATTTTTATATTCATACAGCTCGCTTTCTCTTATTATCCAGATAATTTTCTTATTTAAAAAATATAATTCTTTAATAAAACTATATGCACTGATAGTATTTACAAAAATAGCATCATATTTACTTACGACATCTATCAAAAATTTATCACGGAAAGAATCTATTTTGATAACATTCATTCCAGATTCGTTGTATTTTACTTTCAGAGGACCTGGCTTCAAGGAAATCACATCTACATCGAATCCTTTTTTCTTAAATCCTTTTGCCAAAATAAAAAATGATTTTGGAGCTCCCTCTAATTCCAAATTATGGGATACGAACAATATTTTAATTTTTCTTAATTCTTTCATAAAAATCAAATCAATATATCAAAATTTCCATCTTTAGATAAGTTAGGATTATAAAAGGGATCTCCTTCCTTGAAATATTTATTCCATTTTCTATTGAAAAACTCCCTTTCTTGCGGATCAACTCCTCTGCCCCTGGTTTTTCCCTCGTAATGATACAAAAGAGCATAGGGATTTTGAACTATAGAATAACCCTTTTCCTTGAGCTTCAAACAATAATCTACATCGTTATAAGAAACTGGAAATTTTTCAGAATCAAACCCTCCCACACCTTCAAAAACGCTTTTTCTAGTAAGCATGCAAGCAGCTGTAACAGCAGAAAAATTCCTAACGACCCCATTAAAGGCAAGATAACCAAGAGAATCTTTGGGATATTTTTTTCCTGCATGCACCGGAGAATTTGTTATTATAACCCCTCCGTGTTGAACTGAATTGTCAGGATAGAGCAATTTCGCCCCAACAGCCCCTATCTTTTCACTTGATTTCATAATCCCAACCATTTCTAAGAGCCAATTAGGGGAAATAACTTCTATATCATTATTCATAAATAGTATATATTCCGAATCCACTTGCTCAACAGCCTTATTGTTTATATATGAATAATTAAATGCCTCAGTTTTAATATTGATATATCGTATACCTTTTTCATTAAGATATGTTTCTACGTTCTTTGTGGTGCTATTATTGTTAATAACCAAGATTTCATAATTTCTATATGTAGTTTTGTTTTCAATACTCTCTATGCAAGCTTTTAATACATCCACGCCATCCTTTGTTGGGATTATTATTGTTACTTTTTCATCGTAGTTTTCTGGAGAAAAATCTAATTTATATATACCCACTCGCTTTTCCCTAGCGAAATCAGGCTGAATAACAGTAGCATTGACTCCTCTTGAATCAATAATACCCTGAACAGCCTTGATGCCCCTAATTAAGCTTTCTGGCTTTTCCGCTCCCGATCTTGCAGTAGATCCCGGAACGCTTCTCCAGTGGTAAAGTATTTTTGGAATATGTCCTATCTCAGAAGTTTTTTCAGCTAATCTTAAATTAAACTCATAATCTTGACATCCGTCAAATTCTTTCCTGAATCCTCCAAGATCAATAAAAACCGATTTTCTATAGAACTTAAAATGACTTGTATACGCGTAAGAGAGTAATAATTCCGGGCTCCAGCCTGGCTTAAATTTATAATTATAACGATTGCCATATTCATCTATGAGATCGTTATCGCTGTATATAAAATCAACATCGTTATTTTTATTTAAGAATTTTACGTATTCATAGAGGGTCTCCGGACGCATCTCATCATCATGATCAAGCAGTCCTATGAACGCTCCCTTTGCGAACTCAACCCCTTTATTAGTAGCAATAGATATGCCGCTATTTTCTTCCATAAAAAGTATTTTCACCCGCTCATCATATTCAGAAAATTCTTCCAGTATTATTTTTATAATCGGATTAATTGATCTGTCATCAACAATGATAAGCTCCCAGTTTTGGTAATATTGGTTTATTACAGAAAAAAAAGCTTTTCGAAGAAAGATCTCATTTGAATTATAAACAGGCATTATGATTGAAATTTTCGGCTGATAATTCAATTGACTCACCTTATTTTTAATATCAGCGTATGCAATCTTCCTGGCTGGAGCTTCTACGTTTTTTATCCACTCCTTATATAAGTATTCCGGGGTCACAAGTACCCCTTTTTTTCTTTCTGAGATATAACTTTTAAAAATTCTGTAAGTTTCGAAGACACCTTTAGTGCCTAAATTGAATGCAAATTTTCTTATCAGCCTCAGAAGTGTGGACAGTTGATTTTTCCTCTGACTCAACTTTACTTTTTTATTAATTTTTTTCGCAACGAAATATAAGGCCTCAAGAAAAATCACACCGGAATATGGCCAAACATGTTTCAAATAAAATAATAGGAAGATTTCGAATTTTTCATATTTTTTGCGTCTCGAGTTGCCATCCTTTAATTCAGACGCCAATACATCATCCCACTTGCCGATCTTATTAGAAATATCATAATTGCTTTTAACATATCTAAAGGCATTACCAGAGATTTTCTCCCTCATATGAGGATTTTGGATAATTCTTCCACATTTATCCACCCAGTCATTATGATTGGTAGCAAGAAAACCATTCACACCATCCTCAATATCATCTTCGTAAGGACTTTTTCCTTCACCGAAGGCCTGTGCAATCACAGGAATCCTTTTTGAAGACATTTCCAAGAATTTGCAATTACTCTTTGCACTATTAAAAAGGTTTCTTTTTCGAAAAATCAATGCCAAATCTATACGCATATTCCCTAAATTTTCAAAGTATTCAGAGAATTTTACATTTTCTACAAATTCAAATCGGTCTTTAAAAATGCTTTTTATCTTATTCTTTATGCCTTCGCTTCCTCCCCAGAAAACAAAATCTACACTTTTATTATTAGCGTAAATTTTTTGTAAAACATCCAGATATTCACTTAAATTTTCATCGGTAAAAACGGAACCGGCGATAAGAATTCTAAAGCGAGAGTTTGCATGAACGCTACTTTCCATGCCGAAATTTTCCGTGTCCTTAAAATCCAAATAGTTTGGAAATATTATTGTATTTGAATTTATCTTTTTAAGACTTTCTTTTATTGTTTCCGTTGAAACTAGCACCAAGTCTGCCAATCTAACAAACTCTTTATTAATACGAGCATCTTTTATGCGTTTCTCATACGAAGGATTGCCTTTTTCAATCGCAGAAAATAAATCATCCATATCAACTATGATTTTTTTTCCAAAAAATTTTGCGATCTTTACCAGAAAAAGATTTTTTTTTAATGTTGGCCTTGAAAACACTATAGCATCTGATTCTAACAAATCTCTCCATATTTCGACATCTTCAAGAACGATGCCCTTCTTAAGATTGACATTACTTTTAACAATCAAGGAGGAGTGCCTTTTTAATATTTCCGATCTATAATAGGCACTTCCTTCGCATGTTTCGTTGTATATAAAAATTCTCACCTCACCTTTTCCTTCCTTTTTAGGGTAAATTTTCATTTTTTCAGCATTCTATTTTTTAATTTAGCATAACCATTCCTGATTTTCCAAAATTTAGATGATTTTATAAATTCAATTTCTCTATCCTTTGAATAAATATCTTCTTTTATTGATTCAATATTCCTCCTTCTTAATTCAATTTCCCTATTTTTTAAATCAATCTCTTCGTTTTTAATTTTTAAAGCATTTTTAAGTTCTTTTATTTTTCTATTATTAACACGTGCCTGCAAATCGAATGATATCATTCTTTTCTCTAGAAAAAGTAATTCACGATATAGCTCATCTTTTTGTAATTTACTATCATGAACACCTCCATTTAAAGCATTTTCGTATATTTTTTCCAATCTAGACACTATAAACTCTATTTCATTTTCTTTTCTTACGACATTTCTTAATTTTAAGCCCAAATTTGGATCATATTTTCCTATTTCTTCCTTCAGCTCGCTCTTAGAGAAATTTATCGAGTTTGTTCTTCCGGAAAAATTCTTTTTCCTGTAGTCGAAAAAATTTTCTTCATTAATAAATCCGTCTGCACCATGCACATCATAAACAATCACATTCCTTTCACAGGACATCGCCTCCAGGGCCCCCCTCCCTAATGTAAAAACAATATCAGACCTATTTATCGCACCAGCCACATCATCCGTTGGATTATTTGGCAAGCCCACATGTTCGACGAAAATTTTCAGCTCTTCACAAGCTTTTTCAATGTTGCTTCTAACCTCATCAGTGTAGTGATTACTTATAACCAGGACCTTCTTTGGTTTTTTATTTATTTTATTTCTACAACAAAATTTTTCAGTATCGACAAAATTTCTAACGATATCAATTTTATCCTCGGAAATATTGCTTTTCAATAAATTTTCCTTAACTTCTTCACTTACCGCAATATATCTGGAAATTCCAATGTCGATTGACGGAGATTGCTCAAGCTCAGGAACAACCCCATGAGACATGAAAACCATCGGCGTATTAGGAAAAACAGATCTTACAAGTATTGCTGTAACATTATGCTGAGCATGAATAACATCTATCTTTTCTAGGCTTATATTTTTCAAGTCGCTTACAATATCGATTCCCTTATTTTTCATGCTATCAGAGACCTTTCCCAAAAAAGGAGCGTATACGAAAATCTTGTGACTTTTTTTTGCTAACCTTTCCGCCAACTCTTTAGTAAAAAGTTCGGAGCCAGCAAAATTATCAAGATAATGCGTAACAATCAAAATATTCATATTGCTTAATTAATTTTAACAGCTTTACGCTTTACATCCTCCCATGATTCGAGCTTGCGATTAAAATCCGAGGAATCATGAATAGCCTTACCTTTTCTTTTTTTCCACTTGTCCGCATATTTAGGGAAGCTATTAGCATAGTAATCACAAGTTTGCTCCCAGTGCTCAACTGACAATGATTTTCCATAGTGCTGACAATAAAATCTTGTAACAATAGTCCCTTTTACAACAGGCTCTCTTTTATCCAATCCTTCGAACTTAACTTCTGGCAAATTTCTCCATATCATTAATATATCTCTTTTTTCAGGTCCAAAATATTTTCTAAAATCATAAAGCTTTCCTGATTCATATTGTTTCTTATCATTCTCTGTAATGTAAGCATCGAATAGGCTGATCCTTATTCCATCAACTTCATTAGAGTTTTTGGATACCAAGAAATCTCGTATATCTCCCTCAAATCGTTCGTCACAATCCGAATAAAATATCCACTCTGGTTTATATTTTTTAGCACAATCTAAAAGTGTTTGCCGATGCCTTGTTTCTTCTTCAGCCCTATTTTTTTTCCATTTTTCATTCTCGATAATTTCTATAACATTAGGATGTTTTTTTGCTATTTCCACACTCGAATCAGTACTTGCGTCGTCATAAACTATTATCCCATCAACGATATCTGAAAAACTATTCAATGTATCCTCAAGAATAAGCTCTTCATTTCTCATTCTTATCAAGCCTACTATTCTTATCTTATTTTTAAATAAGAAGTTAATTTTTTTCCGAATTTTTCCAATCATAAATAACATTTATTGCGCTGTATAATCCCTTCATCTGCTTTGAGGTAGAATGCACAACAAAAGAAGAAATCTTTTTTTCTGCAGTAATAATAGAATTATTCTTTTTGTTAAAACAAGCTACGTTTATGAAATATTTTCCTTTAAGCAGAGGGAGATTTTTAATTTGTAGATGTGCCGAACCATCACCTCTTAAAATAAACTTATCATTGTCTCTCGTTGAGCACCCAACCAAATGATTATCTTTATTATTACCAACTATACCAACATCTAAGCCAATGTTCTCAAGAACACCTTTTTCTATTGAGGATAGTTTAACAACGATATTTAAATCTTCCCCCGTTCTGAAAACACTCGCCTCCATGTCATTATTGTTTTTACAGATCACATCCCCAAGAACAGCTATTGTCTTTTTCGATTCATTCGAATTTATTTTTTTTACTTCGTCTTCGACAGGATTTGCTTTTTTCCTACCCTTTAAATATTCGACCTCTTCTTTTTTGGCTGTTCTTAGATAATATTCATCACAGACATCATCAACATCTCCCATGTTCATTATTTTTCCCTTATCTAAAAGCATAGCCCTATCGCAGTATTCCCTAACAGTTGCCATACTATGAGTAACAAGAATAACGGTTCTTCCCTGTTTCTTGTAATTTCTAAAAATATCTAAGCACTTATCCTGAAAAGCGTTGTCTCCTACAGCCAAGACCTCATCCATTAAAAGAATATCTCGGTTAGCATGAATTGAAACAGAAAAAGCTAGACGGACCTGCATTCCGGAAGAATAGTTTTTGAGCTTCTGATCAATGAAGCGTTCGAGTTCAGAAAATTTTACGATCGAGTCGAATTTTTCATCGATTTCTTTTTTAGAAAGGCCCAAAACTGTCGCATTAAGATAGATATTATCCCTGCCTGAAAGCTCTGGGTTGAAACCTATTCCCAACTCCAAGAAAGGGGATATTTTTCCATTAACTCGCAGCCTTCCTTTATCAGCTTTGTATATTCCAGCAAGAATCTTAAGGAGTGTTGACTTGCCGGAACCATTTTGCCCAATTATTCCAAAAAACTCTCCTTTTTTGATTTCAAAAGAAACATTGTCGAGCGCTTTGAATTCTTCATATGTCTTTTTTTTGAAAACCGAAACCGCCGCCCCGCGAAGGGAGGTTATTTTTTCATGCGGGATTTTGAATGTCTTAGAAATTCCCTCAACCTTTATTGCTATATCGCTATTCATGAATCATGGAGCATAAATCATGAAACATTTTCATATACCTTATGCTGTTCTTTTTTTTAATTCTCCTACAGGCTACATGCTTTTGTGTTGTATGTTATATGATTTCAGATATCTTCGGCTATTTTAGGAATGAATTTCCTGTATGAAAAAATGCTCAGCGCAAAAAATGCCAATACTATAAAAATAAACATTGCATATTGGCCAGGATTAGCAAAATGCTTATTAATTAAAGATTCTTTATTGAAATGGACTATAAAAGCAAAAGGATTTAACAGCATGAGCGCGTGAAATTTTGCAGGAATAATTGATAGAGGATATATAATCGGCGAAGAATACAAAATAATCAACAAAATAACATCCCAAATCATTGAAAGATCTCTAAATTTTACATAAAGAGGTGCTGCCAGAAGAGAAAAAGATAATATAACGACGTAAAGGAAAACTGAGAACACAAAAAACATACCTATAGCCAGAAAACTCGGCATAAAACCTTTTACGACAAAAAAAACGGCTACAACAAGAAGATTCATTAGGAATATAAGGGTAGCGTTTATAGTCGAAGCCAAAATAATAGTCCACCTAGGAACATAGATTTTTTTTACAAGCTGAGATTTGGAAATGAGAGATGCCAATCCAGAAGAGGTTCCCTCTGCAAAAAAATAAAACATAACTAGACCCGATAAAAGCTGTAAGGAGTAAGTATCAACTCCGGTATTCCTCGGATTGAAAATGGAAGAAAAAACGAAATTGAGCACCGCGAAAGTCAACAGAGGTTTGAGAAGCGCCCAGATGTAACCCAAAACGCTTCCGTGGTAGCGGAGCTTGAAATCGGTCTTAGCCAGCATCCAAATGAGTTCCCCGTAATTCTCGTGCTGGTTTTTCAAGTTTATCTTATCCCAAAATCCTGAAAATACGTCCTGAATATTTGTTTTTGCTTTTTCTATCATAATCAAAAAGGCTTAGTTTCCACCTTGGATAATTCTACCACCTATCCGCCCGCCTGTCCAACTAAATAATGGCTATTGAGAGCCATTTTATCTATTCGGATATCCTTGCCATTTCCTTATTTATGAAGTCCTGCTTGTTGCCACTTTCCAGCAAGCCTTTTTTCAAAATATCATCGAAGAATAGGGAAAACTTTTTCGCCCCGCGATAATTGAGGTGCTGAAGATCCGCATACTCCAAATCCTCCAGCGGAAAATCCTTGAAATCCAGAAGCTCCAAATCCGCATACCTGGACTTCAGAACTTGCTGGTAAAACTCTTCGTTTTTGAATCCTGGATATTTCGAGTGAAGAGGGCTTCTTATGAGGTAAACTTTCACGTCGTTTTCCTCACACAAGGCCAGTGTCTTGTCCAAATAAGCAAGACCCTCCTTTGACATAGTCATGTTTTTGCTGTAATCCACATCCTTTTCGTCATTCAAAACGCCCAACTCCTCACCGACCTCTTCCTTGGTGAGCTTCTTATATCCCCCCATTTTCCCGGCATACTCATAATCGCCGCCGATGATGAAGTTGAAATTCCTTCTTGCCGCCAGACTGAATCCCCTGGAATAATCCTGGAAATTGTTTTTGATGAGCAATTCGTTCTCCTTCATGCCCATGAAAGGTCCGAATGCCGGATATCTCGCCAAAACATACTTTTTCTCCCAAATTTTCCTGTCGGAATGCACATCGACCTGGTTGTTGGCGAACTCGATGAAGACGGTCTTGATGTCCTCGTTCCTGCTGAGCAGAAGCCGGGTCTTGAGGTAGGTGTACATATATGCCTCCCCTGATTGGGAGATATTAACAAGTCCGTCTATTTTCGAATCGTTGATGGCGCATTCGGAGTGGGAGTGTCCGATTACGACCTTGTCCGCCTTTTTCGAAAAATTGAGCGTGGCGTTCTTCCTGATCCAATAATCGGACGAAAATTTGAAAAGCACGAATAGCGACAGCGCTATCGCGAGAAAAACGGCGGTTTGGAAAATGAATTTTTTCATAATCAAAATTGGAAATATATGAACGGTTGTTCGGTCGTGGCGAAAATGAAAACCAGCATGGCGACGGCGTAATAGAAAGACCATCTGAAGGGCCTGGCGTTTTTCAGGAGAAAATTCTCTATGGCATAATTCTTTTCCCGTCCCATCCATTCCACCACGATGAAAACCGCCAACAACAAAGGCACCAGGAATCCGACTTCCTCGATCGAAAACTCGACCATTTCGAAATAACTCGCTTTTTCAAGCAGTCCGAGAAAAATATCCCTGATGAAGCTCAGAGCGCTCGAAACGCTTTCCGACCTGAAAAATATCCAAGCGAAAGTCGTCAACGCGAAGGTCGACAGCATCGCGAATAATTCCCTCAAAGTCGGCAATTCTTTTCCCTTGGCGACCACGTCGAGATTCTGCCTGTTTTTCTTGAATATAACCGAGGGCATGATATACAAAGCGTTCAGCAAGCCCCATATTATGAAGGTCCAATTCGCCCCGTGCCAGAAACCGCTCACTAGGAATATAGCGAAGGTGTTCCTTATCCTCATCCAACCCCCTCCCCTGCTTCCGCCAAGAGGAATGTACAGATAATCCTTGAACCAACTCGACAGCGAGATGTGCCATCTCCTCCAGAATTCCGCTATGTCCCTGGAGAAATAAGGGAAGGCGAAATTCTTCAGAAGATCTATCCCGAAAAGCCTGGCCGTTCCCAAAGCTATGTCCGAATAACCCGAAAAATCTCCGTAAATTTGGAAAGCGAAAAACACGGCCCCCATAATAAGGATCCCGCCGGAATAATCCCCGGCATCATCGAAAATCATATTCGCATAGACGGCGCACTGGTCGGCGATCACTATTTTTTTGAACAATCCCCAAAGTATCTGCCTCAGACCGTCGACAGCTTTCGAATAATCGAAAATCCTCTCTTTTTTTATTTGGGGCAACAAATGTGTGGCGCGTTCGATAGGTCCAGCCACCAAGAGAGGAAAAAAGCTGACGAACACGGCATATTCTATGAAATTCCGTTCGGCCTTTATTTTCTTGTTATATATGTCAAAGACATAGGACAGTCCATGGAACGTATAGAATGAAATCCCTATAGGCAAAATTACCTTCAAAGTCCAGGAATCAAGATTGAATCCGAGGAGAGAAAAAGCGTCTACGAAAGATGAAATGAAGAAATTGTAATATTTAAAAAGCCCGAGGAAACCGAGGTTTATCCCGACACTCAGCCAAAGCCAAAATTTCCTCTTCGCCGATGTCGCGGATTCCTGGATCATTATGCCGGAAAAAAAATCAAGTAGCGTCGAAAACATCAACAGAAAAAGGAAGCGCCAATCCCATGATGCATAGAAAAAATAGCTTGCTCCCAGCAGGAGCATGTTTTGGATTTTCAGGCTTTTTTTTGTCGCAAACCAATAGAGAAGAAACACTATCGGCAGAAATAAGGCAAAACTAAGGGAATTGAAAAGCATATTTGTTTCAAAGGTAAGCAGCGCGGATTAAATTTTATAATATTCTTTGTACCAATCGGCGAAATTCTTTAATCCCTCTTCTATCTTCACCTTTGGTTCCCAACCCATCTTTCTCAGCTTGGCGACATCCGCCATTGTTCTTGGCACGTCACCCGGCTGCATCGGCTTCATGATCTTCTCCGCCACTATGCCCAAACTTTTTTCCAATACTTCTATATATCTTCCGAGTTCTTCCGGCTTATCCGCTCCGATATTCATGACCTCGCATTTGAGATCGGCATCCAGAATCGTTAATATTCCTGCCACGATGTCATCGATATACGTGAAATCCCTAAGCATCTTTCCTTCATTATAAACCTCGATCGGCTTTCCCTGGGAAATCAGGTTGGTAAATTTGAAATAGGCCATGTCAGGCCTACCCCATGGCCCATAGACCGTGAAGAACCGCAGTCCCGTCGTATTCATCCCGTGGGTATAGCTATAGACGTGCGCCTGGAGTTCATTCGCCTTCTTGGTTGCGGCGTATGGCGAGATCGGATTGTCCCCGTTGTCAGTTTCGGAAAAAGGAGAGATCGACTATGACACGGCCGTGATGGGTCTTATTGAAATAGTTCCTTTTGACGATGA
>LCPX01000022.1 GCA_001003855.1 Candidatus Moranbacteria bacterium GW2011_GWE1_49_15
TCCTGGCGGACTTTTTCCTTGGGATATTTTTTTCTTTTTATCGCAAGCATAAGTTTATACTCACATTTTACCCCCAAAACCCTCTCCGGACAACATTCTTATATTCTTGAGAATGTGAGAATGTCCTAGTGGTGTTGAGTGGGGTTGTGGATGATGTTGAGTGGTGTTGGGCGGTAGGATTATGAGGAGGCGGGGCAATTGGACGAATCCCCTACGAACAGATTCTCCATCATCGCGATTTTCAACTCGCTGTTCTCTTTCCGTAATCTCCAGTTCCAAACCGCCAAGCCCGCGACTGCAAGGATTAGGATGAGATTTAGTGTGTTCATAGCATCTTGTCATCCTGAATTTATTTCAGGATCTATTTTAATTCTTATTTCTCAACAAGGCACCTGACCTCTTTTATCCCTCAGATATTTAAGTTGCCATCTGACTAGGTGGATTTATTTATCTCTATAATTACTTCAAAAATAGATCTCTGTGTCTCATATAACTTAGCATATGTTTTATCAATTTGCTCCTGATGAATTGCCACATTTCCGTTTTTTACGGTTACGTATGTCCCTTCCGGATCTTGCTTCGATGGAGTATATGTAAGTATCCCTAAGATATCATATAGTTTGCCTTTTAATTTAGAGGTAAGCAGAGAATCCTTTTCAATCATTTTATGCTGCTCCGCGGTATTAACCAACATTTCAAGCCTTGTGCGATAATTTTTCATCTGTGAAGTAATCAATATCAATGGCATTTCCTTTTCTGAAAGAAGTTCTTTGATCACTGCCTCAAATTCTTTCCTAAAATCAATAAAATAATCAGCGAGTATTTTAATTTCCATCTTCTTAAATTCATCTTTTTTATTTAGTCTCCTTAAAACATACACCGCCAACCACGCAGTAACCGCAAGAGAAACTACTTGAAAAAAATCGAATTGGATTCCTACATCCTTAGCTATAGTAAAATTAAACCCATTGAAACTAAGAGCAAAAATCAAGTAGCCAAATCCGACTCCAATAAGCAAAGTAAGGAAATGTAGCAAATTATCATGTGGAGGCTTATTTGCTTGCATCTTTAATATAATTAATAATATCATCAGCAAAATAAGGCTCTTCAACCGAAACTAATTCCAAAACCTCCAAGACCTTTTCTGAACCATACTGCCTTGCAAGACCGCCGAATGCCTCTTCCAAGAAACTAGTTCCATATCCCAAAACACCATCAAGATTCACAACTAATTTTTTATTTTTCTCAACAGCTTCTTTGAATTTTGGCTCTAGGATGTTAAGCCTAAACGCTTCACCGGAAAATTTTCCCTCTTCTTTAGAACGAGGTCCTGGAGTTATTGAGAAGTCATTTGCAATAGAAACTAATATTTTATTGTCCATGGCTTATTGATATTCTTTTCAGATAATTCCCAATATAAGAAAGTACCCTTAAAAACGTTAGTTAATAATCGATAGTCATTATTCTCTACATTCGCATAAACATTGTTTGTAATTACATGCAAATTCCCTATTTGATTCCGATCCAATGTTTGTTTTATGCCTGGCAATCCTTTTCCTCTAAATTTTTCCTTTGTGACTGTTTTGTGCATTTTCCCATCCAGCAGCAGCTTTAATATCTCTTCATCAGTACTTATTCCAACACGCTTTATTATTTCCTGCCAACCATACCACTTACTATCAAGCTCTTTATTCTTCAGGCTTGAGAAAATACCCACACCATGGTCCATAAACACAAAACTGACCTTTTTGCGAACCTTATCATGATTTATTGAAAGCCACCAGTGCTTTCCGCCTTTCCTGTCTTTAGCAGCATGATTGTTTGTGTTTTGCATCAATTCCACTAAAACCCTTTGGAGCCCCTGGCAAATCCGTTCCTCGCCCCAAATTGTCCGAGTAGCTGCTCTCATAATTGGCAAGCCAAGTTCCGAGGAAACGTTTTTTCGGGCATGAGTAATGATTTGATTATCTTTCCCTATATGATAGGTTGATCTGCCGTTAGTTTCTTTCTTTAATTGTTCAAAAAATCCTGATTCAATAATCAATCGTCTTGCTTCATCATTCAGGGGAAAATCCCCATTGAAGCCGATTCTCACTTCTTTGAACTTAAACATGGTTGATAAAAGAACGGTTATGGCCCCATAATCAATAGTTTCAACATTCTTCAGAACCACATAAACCATCTTATTTTTTTCACGTAACCTTTCAATACTATTCAAAAAAGAAATAACTCCTGCGGTATTTTCTAGAAAGGAAAAATTCTTAGGAGCTGTAATGTTTGTATAACGAGAGAATTTATTTGCGCTCTTTTTTTCTATTATGGATTTTCCTTGCATGGCACGTCTCTTGGCTTTTAGTATAGCCTTGCGTTTTTGCCTTCTCTTGAATGCTTTGCGGGCAACATGCCTTGAATGTCGGATATACCTCTCTTTGCTATAAATAATTTTCATAAAATGTTCACTTAGTCAGACTTATCTCCTCCGGTCATAAATATGTACAATTTTTTGATTTTATCTTCTTCAACTCTTATTTTATTTTTTCCACCCGTTGAGAATCAGAATTATAGTAAAAATCAACAATACTTTTATCGCCAATTCTATCAACTGCTTCCTCAATCGCTTCAATAGGGGCAGAATACCATTCATCTGGCACGTAGGACACTCCCAATTTATCAATTATTTCCAAATCAACTTTAGCATCAGCAAAAAATCTATGTATTAGCGATTCCACTTTCACTGGCTGGTATGCCCCTGTCAATTTATAAGATGCCACAATCTTTACCGGTGCCATCAGATATGTAGGATCTATTTCAGCATTTGCAATGCGCTTCTCAACAACATCCGTTGTCACTCCAATCTTATAAAGATCTTTTATGGTTACGACCGCATGATCTTCACTAAGAGATTTTAAAATATAAATATAACCGACGGCTTTTTCTTCATTTTTTAACTCAAAATCTTTATCGACTACAACAAAACCTCCTTCGTATAGTCGTTGTGCCAAAGATCGCTTATACATATTCGATTCAGTCCCGTTTTCAAAAATCACGTTTATTCTTTGCTGGGAATAACCGCCTGACTTTCGTTCCCTTTCTCCAAATCCAGCCACATAACACATCATTCCCTCATAAACATAAAAATTGTTTGGCAATAATTGATCAATGGTCAAAAAAGGCGTTAATTTTCGCAGACCATCTGCAAGCATCTGCTGTTGCTCCATGAATAATCCTTTGAATTTTTTTGCAAAATCTTTACAAGGTTTTCGCTTGGCAATCTCTCCCATGACCAAAACTTCCCTTTTCTGTTTGGGCAATCGAGATATGTCGAATAATTCACTACCGCTAAATAAATCTCCGTCCATAGCATACAATTCATCCAAACTCTCCGGTATTTTGTCAGTTTCAAGTAGTCCAAGCTCATCATATTCCGTAAGTTTTTCAACCTTATCTTTGTCAGCTCGAATTGAAGCTAATCTCGCATAAAAACCAGCTTCTTTCATATCTTCTGCCTCTTTGCTTGGCAAGCGATTATTTTTATTCACAAACTCGACAATCTGTTCGAATCCTTCCAAGAGCCTGTCATCGGCCGTGACTGTTTTTCGTTTTTCTTTCGGCTTAAACAAATCAGCATCTTCGCTCTCAAACAAAGCCGTTAATTTTTCAAAAACATCATTATTCATGACTTTGTTCTCGGGTTAATTTTTCGCGCTCATACTTGGCTCGATGTGCAGTCAAAAATGCTTGAGCCTGGGCTAATAATTTTTCATTTTTATCACCGGAATGTAGTGATGGATGAGCGCCATTATGTGCCACAATAAACGCTTTGATCTGAGGCACCAATGCCAACGCGTCTTCCACTTTCATATCGATGCGATTTCCAGCTATTGTATTTTGTATAATTCTAAAGGTATCCGAACCGACTTTCTTAGAAATTACTTCGAAAGCGTGATGGAATGGGTTCACGGAATCAATCAAGTTGATGTCCAGCTCGTCTATTTTTACAAAGCGATTGGCGAGTTTGATAAATTTAATATCGCCGTCTTTACCACGCACTGGTTCAGCAGTCTTGAACGCTAAATTCGTCGCCAGATATTGCCTTGTAATTTCCACTTCTTCGTCGGTCAGTCCGGGATGGCGTTCGCGAATAATTTTGCTTTGTAAATGTTTGACATAATCGCCGGTTAATCCTTGCGCCGCGGCTTTTTGGATTTGTTCGTTTTGCAAAGTTGCAGCCGTCAAATCCTCAAGGTCGTTTTCCAAAATATGCTTTACTTTTGGATTTTTCGGTTGTTTCAAGCCTTTGACAAACACTTCGCCCGGCTTCGCCTTGCGACCGTCACTTGGGCGGGGTGTAAAAGTGAAGCTTGGCGCCAAAACCTGTTCCATCAAAAGCGACACCGTGATGGCTTTGAGCATATTATTCACCGAAATCGTGATGTCGTCGTTCGTTCCGTTCGGCTGGACGATTAAGTTCGTGAATTGCGAATGCGTTTTATTGTAACTATCGCGCGTGCAGCGTCCGATAATCTGAACAATTTCAGTAAGAGATGAACGATAACCAATAGTCAGCGCGTGCTGGCAATATGGCCAATCAAAACCCTCCTTTGCCATACCGAGCGCGATAATAATATCAATCCCATTAATATCATTGCGAGCCACTGTGCCAAGATATTTTACTAATTTTTTACGGTGTTCAGGATCGTCATCGACCAAATTAGCCACTTTAAGTTCGCGTCCGTCCGCCGTTAAAATATGGTCAACTTCATTTTCGTCCTTACTTTGCCAAGTTCCCATCAGGTCAAAAATCCGAGCCACTTCCTCTAGCTTACCAACCAGTGTTGATTCCTTGCTATTAACATTCGGGATATGAATGATTGTTTTTTTGCGAGTGTCCAGCACTGCCGAAAGAGCGCCGTCATCAAGATAGGCCCCAGTATAAAAATGATAACCGATGCCGAGGGTTTTTAGATAAGAATATCCATTTAATTGTTCGTAATAAGTATAAGTGACCTTATCGAATTCCTCCTCGTCTTCAGCTGTCAAAATCGGCACGGTATCACCGCGGAAATATGAACCTGTCATTGCGATAATCTGGACACTTGATGCAGCCATTACATTGTGAAGCAATTCTCCTAGCCGTGAAGTTTCAGAAATAGAAGCATGATGAAACTCATCGATTGCCAAGACGCAATCATTAAACTTATTAACCGGAACTTCATCAAAAGCAAAGCGAAGTGTCGCGTGCGTACAGAGCAAGATTTGATCATCACCCTCCATGAAACGCAAAAATGCACCGACTTTACTGCGATCATCCAATCCATCCTCATTAGTCAAATTATTCCGATCATCAATATGCCAATCCTCAAAAAAACCGTGCCTAGTCAAATCAGTATCAGAAAATGACGCGCCGATTCCACGCTCTGGCACGGCGATGATAACTTTCTTTAATCCCTGATTTTTCAACTTATCCAGCGCAATAAACATCAAAGCCCGAGATTTTCCAGAGGCCGGCGGCGCCTTAATTAGGAGTTTTTTGCTATTTCTTTTCTCATACGCCCGCTTCTGCATTTCACGCATACCAAGTTCGTCCACCTTGGTACTTTGACCGGTCTTTTCATATTCCACACTGACGATATTGATTGTGTCAGGGCTGGTGCGCTCGGCATCGACTTCAGCTCGGATTTCAGCTTCCCTGAAAATCCATTCTTGGCCGTATTCTTTGGTCTCGCCATGCGGAGCGATGAGTCCGAGAGTAATCATCCGCTCAACGACTTTATACGCGCCACGCGGAGTGAAACCCGTCCATTCCACTACATGATTGATATTGAAAATCGGCGTAGCCGATAAATGCTCGACCACCTTGTCCACCGATTCGACGGCGGTTTTATTTAGATTCATTTCGTCATTGTTATTACTCATTATATGAACAGTTTAGCAAATAATATGAACGATGTCAAGTATTTTATGAACGATTTGGTGGAAAAATCGTAAAAAATACTAATTTTCAGTTTATTTTGGCTATTTTTTGCCTTTTTTGGCGGTCATTTGCTCATATAAGTCAAAGAGTGTGGCGAGACGGTCTTCATCGTTTGCAAAACCCTTCACCCGATATAGCTGGTCGACTACTATGTCGTTTCTGTTATGTACTTCACGCAAGTCAGACGGCATTTTGTCAGGATCATACATTTCGGCCAACGTTTGCTCGAAATGGGCGTCGCGAGCTAACAGGATCGCCCGCGCCGAAGCAGTCAGTTTGGCTTTTTGCGCTTCCGAAAGCGGAGGAACTGGGAAAGTGTTGTAACCAAGCGTGGACGAATACCTAATTCGCGTTTCCAACTGACCGCAAACCGTGCGGATCCAGACCATGTGCATTTTGGATTCCAAAAGTGCAAAGAGCCAGAGTTCGGCGTCGTAGATGGCTAAAGCGGCATTAGATATAACAGTATTTTCATCAAGATAACCGATTGGCACATACTCTCGTCTTTCCGACGACACGATTGGGAACAAAATGGCATTTGCTTTTTTGTAATTATTCCACGCAAATCGCCACGGGGTGGTAGCATTTTTTTGACTATCCTTACCCTTTCGACCACTTCGCCAATGCTGAACATTTTCGACTCGCTGTTTAATTAATGATATTTTTTGGGCTTCATCAAGGTCCTTATCCTCAATCCAAATACAATATTTTTTAGTGCCACGAATCAATTCTTGTGAACCAAAAAACTGCTTGATAAATTTCTCAGCATTTGAATCTGAATGAATTATTTCATCTTTTTCTTGCTCGCTAAGCGTTAAATATCCACCGTCTAAGGCAAAACTGCCATAATCAATTTTTGGAACACCTTGAGAAATTGCTTTTGATGATCGACGAACAATTACACTTGCACTAGTAGAAAGGTATGCATTGATATTGTCTACACTATTACGAACTCCATTAGAATAAAGATATTTCTGCTGCTTTGAGGGGTTTTGCAATGATATTATTACAACGGTAACACCTGCATTATCACGTGCGGAGTTTTGCCATTTAAATGAGAGATAGGCGAAGCCAATTTCTAGTTCGGCTAATACTGACGGCCACAAAATACCCACTTGCTCGCCCTGTGTAATAGAATTGGTGGACACAAAACAATACTTAGCATTTGTGCCACGAATATAGTCCGATGCTTTCAAGAACCAGATGGAAATATAATCTAAACTTTTGTAATTCTCCATCTTTCCGCATACTGAAAAAATATCGTCTTTTTGATTTTCATCTTGTTTACGACTGCCTTTATACGGCGGATTACCGATGAGATAGATTTCATCTGCACCATTATTTGCGCAAACTGTCTGCCAATCGATCTGGGCAGCGTTGCATTTAACTATGTTTTCATTCTTGATAAGGGGCAAATGTTGCAACTTCACCGCAAATTGTTTCTCAAATTCAGCATCCATCTGGTGCTTGGCAATATAAAGAGAAAGGATCGCCATCTCATGGGCAAAATCATCAATTTCAATACCATAAAAATTATTGAGTGGAATTTCGGAATCATGAACCACTGTGGCGGTTTCATTATTCTCCAGAACAAATAAAGCATCGTGTGTCTGTTTGATTTTGTTGCTTTTGCGAACTCTTTTAAGCTCATCGAGTCGACTAATAATAGCGCTTTCAAGTAGACGCAATTGTTTATAGGCAATAATCAAAAAATTTCCACTACCGCAAGCAGGATCAAAAACTTTAATATAACGGATTCTCACCAACAGATTCCTTAGTTCGCTTGGTGTGTTGTAAATTTCATCAAAACGTTCATGTAATTCGTCCAAGAAAAGCGGCTCGATCACTTTCATAATGTTCGGAACGCTGGTATAGTCCATGCCGTTATGATCGCGCTTTTCTGGGTCTACAATGCCTTGAAACATCGTGCCGAAGATGTCAGGATGAATTTCGCCCCAATTGGATTTGGTGCATTCGAGCAGTAAATGACGGGCCTGGGCGTTGAAATCAGGCACGGCAATGCTATGCTTGGCAGTGTTGAAAATCGTACCATTAACAAAAGGAAATTCAGAATATGGGGTGGAAAAAGCTGATTTATCTTCACTATCCAACGCCTTAAACAGATTTACAAAAAAAATATTCAGATCAGATCCATCGGTGTTCGTAATCAACTTAATAGCGTTTGAAAATTGGTTTTTTGCAAATAGGCCCGTATCTTCAGCAAAGAAACAAAATAGCAAGCGCGAGAAAAAAACATTGAGGTCGTGACGGAAAGCGCTTCCTTCCTTCGTGAATTTCGCGAGATTGACTTTTTCGATTTCAGAGTAGAGTTCATTCATTTTATCGGCAGCTCTGCGATCAGCTACTGCTTCGGTTTTATTGTCGGTCATTTCATCACCCGTCCAGCCATAAAAAAAAGCGATGTCCTTGTCGAGATCTGCTATTTTAATGGCCAAAGTGGTATTTTTCTTGGTGTCTTTGGCGCGGAGCTCCGTGAGATCAGTAGCTATAAGATAGCGCGGTCGATAGCGCCCAGTAAGCGGATCGTTTTCAATGGTTTCTATTTCGTGTTCAAGAATAGTATCTTTCGGAAAAACTTTGAAATAAACGACGTCTTTTTGAAGAATGGCATTGGGATCAGTGGCCTTATTAAGCGTGCCAGCTTTAAGCTGGGTGATAGCGGCAGCTGCGCGACCATAAGCCGCAAGCAGCTCATAGAGAAAATCAACGGTATACACAGAACGATTCGCAATACTTGCGATATTTTGTTCGACTTGCTGGTAAGTAATTTTCATAATACTATTTCCTGTTACGAAACATCAAAAACTGCTTATAGTCCTATCTTACGCCCCTTTTCCCCTTTACTCAAGAGTAAAAAATTATACTAATCCGCGAATTGCGAATAATACAAAAAATCCAAATCCAAGCCGGGATGCGATTATCTATTATCAAAATGCCTAATCCAAGCAAAAATACACATTATCGATTATAAATTATCGGTTATCAAAATCACTGAATTCAGGTTATTAGTTACCGGTTATCGGTTATCAAAAATCCCATATCCAAGATAGAAATCGTGTCATCTGTCATCTGTTATCGGTTATCAAAATCCCCTTATTTTAGCCGAAATCAACGGCTCAGTCCACCTGAGCCGTTGAGGATTTATTTTCGAGTCATGAAAAAAGCCCCGACTGGTTGCCGGGGCTTTCGCCTTGTTAGGCGCTATTTCAGCTTGTCTTTGCTTTTGGTGATCCTTTTCAGATCCTGGACGGCCTGCTTTGCTTTGGCGGATTTCTTCTTTGTCGGGATTGAATATTTCCTGATTTTGCCGTCTCCTTCCTGGGAATAGAATTCAAACCTCTCTTTCCAGTCAGGAAACATCTTCTTGATTTTGGTGATGACCGCGTGAGGGATGAAAAACCCATTCTTTTGGACATTGCCCCATTTGAAACCGGCTTCCTGCCCATCCGTGCCATAGAAGGTGTTGAGAAACTCCCCCAAAGACTGATAAGTGAAAGAACCTTTCGGAATAACGATATATTTCGTATCCTTGCTGCTCATCGCGCACCTCCCTTTCATGTGTGTATAGGACTATATCACCCCTTCGGAAAATTTTGCAAGTGAAGAATTCAAGTCATCCGTCACCAGTCATTGGTCATTAAAATCACTGAATCTAAGTTATCAGTTACCGGTTATCGGTTATCGAAAAAGTTAATTTTGGCCGGGTTCTTGGCTTGACATTTTTCTTAAATATGCCAGAATTCCCTACCAATCCCAAGCACTTATTCAGAGGAGGTTTTATGCACATTAAAAAAATTGACAGCATTCCGCAAATCAATGATTTTCCCAAGGGATACAAATTGATCGCCTTGGGAGAGTTCTGTGGGCATGAAAAAGATCTCTTTTTCGCCTTTATTGTCCCGGAAAATGTTCCAACGGAACCGGGAACGAAAATCCCTGACGTAAAGCATGCAGAAGGATATGATGACGATGAGCTGGAGATATTAGACACGAAAGTCGATGCGTTCAGAAAAGAGGATGGCGGATATAAATTCACTGTGAAAATAGGAGGGAGAGGCACGACTAATTTTATCATCAATCCTCCCGACGAAACAGAATCTTTTCATGAAGACTCCCTCGTTAAAATACACAGATTTCGTCGTCTCTAATGTTGGACAGTCAAGATAACCGCTCAATACCAAACACCCTCTCTAGATTTCCTAGGTGGGTGTTTTATTTTTTCGCCGACAACAGCGTCGTAACGAGGGCGGTCATTTGGCCTTTCTTGGCCGGCTGGCTCTCAGCGATGAGAAGCGTAAGCGCGGTGAGCGCGCTCGGGTTTATATTCACCGCCCCTTTTATTTTCGCTTTGCGCAAAAACCAGACGAACGCGAAAGCGCCGGACCGTTTGTTGCCGTCATTGAACGGATGGTTTTTCACCATAAAATAGAGCAGGTGCGCCGCCTTTTCTTCGGATGTAGGATATACTCCCTTGCCTCCGAACGATTGCATCACATTACCCACGATTCCCTCGACGCTCCCCTCCCTTTTTTCCTGGGCGAACAGTTCGGAAGCCTCCCCTTTCTCGATGAGCTCGCTTCGCAAGTCGGCTATGGCAGCTTTCAATTCTTCCCCTGTCAGCTTCACGGCTTTTCCGGTCTTCCCCATGGGCTTCAATTCTTCTTTATCATAGGCGTCCAGGGTCATCCAGGTACTGGAAAATTCCTTGATGAGTTCCAAGATAAGCTTGGGGTCGAGCGTGACATGCTCCGGCAGAAGATTCTGGATGCTGGCGACCGCCCTCATGAATTCGTCGTAGTTTTGGGCGATTTGTTTGCGGTTTATGGTGTAGCCTTTGGTGATATGCTCCCTCAAGGTCTTGGTCGCCCAAATCCTGAACTGAGTCGCTTGCTTCGAGTTAACTCGATAACCGATAGATATAATTGCATCAAGATCATAGAACTGGGTTTTGTACACTTTTCCGTCATTGGCAGTATGTTCCAAAATGGAACTAACTGAATTTTTGTCCAATTCTCCGCTTTTAAAGATATTCTGCAAATGTTTGGTTATTGCAGGACGCTTCGTGCCAAAGAGAATCGAGATTTGCTCTTGGGTCAGCCAAACGGTTTCTTTTTTCAAATGCACCTCTAATTCTGGACCCTTATCGGTCCTATAAATCAGAATTTCCCCGCCATTTTCGATTTTTTCCCTTTTTTTCTTTTTCATATTTTTTTAAAAAGTTCTTATAGTGATATAGTATCACTAATTCACTTTTCATTCAAGGGACGAGACCAAGATTATCAATAACCGGTCATTATTTGTCAAAAGATAACAAAAACGGACATAAACTACCATACTACGAATAATGGTAATTTATGTCCGTTTTCCGAAGGCTTGTTTTTCAGGCTTCGCATCTTTCCAAAAATTCCTTCTGGGCGGAGCGCTTTTTCAAGATGCCCATCTTGGCGACTTCGGCGGAGCTTTTTTGGGAAAGTTTTTGCAGGGCTTTGTCGAACTCGTGCACCTGGGGATTGACTTCCAAGGCGATATAGTTGATGCCCAAAAGCTTGATTCCTCCGAGGGTCCTGACGCGGGAAAGGGCGACATAGCCCATGCCGAACTCGAACGATTTGCTAAGGTCCATCTCCACCGCGTCTAGCGTCATGCCTTGGCTTAAGCGAGGCGGAGCGGAACCTGGCTGATGGAAACCAAAGTTTTCTCGTTTTCCTCGATCGACCATTTCTCAGGAGTCGCGACGATCGTTTTTCCCGAAACCGTTTCGACGATCGGCATCCCGCTTCCGTTGAATCCTGCGATCTTGCCCAGCGTGCCGTTGACGTAGCCCTGTTCGAAATTGTTCTTCACGAACATCACCACCGCGCCCTTTTTGAGAAAAAGGATTTCCGGAGCCAGACAACCTTTCTTGACGGAGCCGACCAGAAACTCGTTGCCGTTCGAGGTCATTTCGAAAACCCGCGCTTCCTCTTTGATCTTTTGCAATTCCGTTTTGTTGATGGCGTCCACGTTGACGTTGTGGGTATAGAGCCTGGTCGGCGTGATTTTGCTGGATATGGATTTGTTTTCCCGCGAAAGGATCGTCGCCATGGTTTTCGCGTCGCACGACCGGCTCCGGATGTCGGAAAGAATCTTGAGCATTTCCTTGTCTTCCTGGCGGTGCTGTTCTTCCAGATAGCAGATTTTCGGATCCATTTCCTTCCAGGCGTCCGATTCGATGACGAACCGCGCCTGCTGGCCGTATTTCGCGACCGGAGGAAGCTGGAAAAAGTCTCCGCAAAGGACCACTTGCAATCCGCCGAACGGCTTGAAGGGGTTTTTGAATTTCTTGCAGATGGCGTTGACGATGTCCAATTGGTAGGCGTGGAGCATGGAAATTTCGTCTATAATCAGCACGCTGGCGGCCGCGAAGCGGTTTTTGTGGTAATGCCTTTTTTTGAGCTTGGCGTATTCAGCCTCGTCGAAAACTTCACTGATGCCCATGCCGGACCAGCTGTGGATCGTCTGCCCGTTCATGTGGGTCGCGGCGATCCCGGTGGAAGCGGTGACCGCGACTCCGATGTTATTCTTTTTGAGATATTCGATATATTGCTTGAGCACATGGGTCTTTCCGCTCCCGGCCGGACCGGTCAGAAAAACGCTGTGCCCAAGTTTGAGGATATCCAACGCGGTTTTTTGTTTCATACTAGCCATGCTACCCCCTTTTAAACAGATGGTCTAGCTTCTCAGTCCGCCAGCTGGCGGATTAGCTTTTAGAGAACAATAAATAGCTTCTTAGGCGTTAGCTTTTTAGCTTTTTAGGAGGTTCAAAATGCCCTGATTTAAGACGGGGCTCATGTCATCTGTTATTAATTATCGGTTATCGAAATACCCTATTCCTGCCAAAGAAAAAAGGCCGGTTGTCCAGCCTTCCTTTATTTCACCTTCGCATACACATAACAGTCCAGATACTTCCCGTCCTTCAGCGCCCCTTTCTTCTCGATCCCCTCGAACTCCATCCCTACTTTTTCCATAACTCTCATAGATCCCTTATTATGGGCATAGGCTTTCGCAAAAATCCTTTTCAGTTTGAATTTTTTGAAGACATGTTTCATGAAAGCTTCCACCGCCTCCGGCATGATTCCTTTGCCCCAATGTTGTTCCGCCAGCCAAAAGCCCATCTCCGCTTTATGTCCCTGTTCTATATGGTGCGCCCCGATCGATCCCACGACTTCCCCTTCGATTTCGATATACAGGATAAAGCTACTGGGTCGTTCCTCTTTCAATTCCTTCAAAACCTTGCCGATGTACTGCTTGGCGTCTTTCGGGACATAGGGAAAAGAAACCGCGGAAGAAAGATTACGGCTCACGTTTTTGTTGTTAATATTCTTGGCCACGTCCTTGGCATCGCTCATTTTCGGCGTGCGCAAGACGAATCTTTTGGTCTTGATAATTTCCATACGATTTAAGCTGTTGATTATAAAACGCTACACGATAATTTTTCGAATTATTTTTTTCAACATAATATTTTTTAAATTATTTCCTTCCACCTTTTTTCTCAACCTCCCCCTCCCCCAACTCCTTTCCGGACCAACGTCCGAATCTCGCACCGCAGTCGTTGCACCGAATTTCGCTGATCCCGTCATAGTGTTCCGGGTGCATCAGGTCATATTCCACCATGACGATGTTCCCGCTCCCGCACTTTTTGCACTTTTCCTTTTCCATATTTTTGTTTTTTGATTATCTTATGATTTTCGTCAATCCCGAAAAAGCATAGATTTTATTGCGCCCCCTGTCCGGGCTTATGTCCGCAATAATGCCGGCTTCGACGAATTTGTCTATCAAAGTGTACAGGGTCTGGTTATTGGAAATCCCGGCTATTTTCTTTATGGATTTGGCGGTGAAGCGCGGTTTGGTGAATATGGCGTCCAAGAACGAGTTAGCATAAATGGAATTGATCTCCGGCATCTTTTCTTTCAGCTCTTTGTACAACTTCTCTATATCCTCCACACGTTGCAACGTGATTTCCGTCTGTTTTCGGACAGCTTCCAGGAAAAAACTTATCCAGGAAAGCCATTCCCCCTTTTCACTGACCGCGTTCAACAAGTCGTAATATTCCTCGCGATTCTCCTCTAAAAACTCACTGACATAAATATTGGGATAGGCTGTGATTTTTTTCTCATAGAGAAACAACGGGACCAGTAACCTTCCGACTCTTCCGTTCCCGTCCATAAAGGGATGGATCGCTTCGAATTGATAGTGTCCGATCGCTATCTGCACGAGGGGATCTATGACGTTTTCCGAATGGATATATTTTTCAAAATCGGAAAACAGCTCCGGAACGTATTGGGGAGACGGAGGAATAAATCTCGCATATTCTATTGAAGTGCCGCGCTTCCCGACGAATACCTGTATTTTCCTGAACTCCCCGGGTGCCTTGTTCTGTCCGCGGACCGAATCCAGCAAAATCTTATGCAGATCCTTTATGAGATTTTCGGATAGCGGTCTTTTTTTCAAAAAATCCTTTCCGCATTTTATAGCTAAGCGATAGTTGGAAATTTCCCTATAATCCCTTTCTCTCTCGTTTTCTTCCGTCTTGATTTCTTCGGCATCAAACATCAAAACCTCGTCCAAGGTGGCTTGGGTACCCTCGATTTTGGAACTCAAAACAGCCTCCTTCGTTTCGAAGGTTCTTTGGATTATTTCCGGATTAGGCAATCTTTTTACCGCCTCGTCATATCTGGCCACGATGTCACGCGCCCTTACGATATCAGGGAAAATTGTCGAGTAATCCAGCTTTGGAGGTAAATGTGGTGGAATAAAAGGCTTTTTTACCATATTTTTTACTAATTACAGGTATTGGAATAATAGCACGTGTTATTCTATTTTGCAAGCACTTTCTAGAATAAATCTCTTACTTATTCCAAGCTCTGGAATTAAAGCCGAGTTATTCTATTTTACAGTCATTTTTTAGAATAAAATCAAGGAATGTCAACTATATATCCAACTATTGATTTTTAATGCTTAAATAAGCCTGTTTCGTGACGATGACATTATCGACAAGATCTATTCCCAGGATTTTACCGGCTTCCGTTTCTTAACCCTTTGTCGACAACAGCGTCGTGACGAGCGCCGTCATCAGATCTTCTTTATATAGGCGTCCAAGGAAATCCAAGTGCCGGCGAATTCCTTGATCAGATCCAGCACCATTTTCGGATCCAAGGCCACGTGCTCCGGCAAAAGCGCTTGGATGTCGGCGACCGCTTTCATGAAAGAGTCATAATTCTTGCCGATCCTTTGGCGGTTGATGGTGTATCCTTTCGTGATATGCTCACGCAGGGTCTTCGTCGCCCATCTTCGAAATTCCGTAGCTGTTTTCGAATTGACCCTATACCCGACCGAGATTATCGCGTCCAGGTTATAAGTCCTTATTTTTCGTTTAATTTCGCGTTTTCCTTCTTTTTGAACTTGTAAGTATTCCTTACATGTTGAGATTTCGTCCAGTTCGCCATCTTTAAAAATACGCTTCAAATGAAGAGTTATATTTTGTGGCGTAACGTCGAAAATTTTAGCCATCTCAGCCTGGCTCGCCCAAATAGTCTCATGCTTAAAATCGCCCTTGAGCTCGATCGCTCCGTTTTCAGCTTGGAAAATCACCACGTTATTTTGCAATTTTTTCTTTTTCATTTTTTTGATAATGCTTCTTATAGTGATATGATATCACTCATTATCCTTCCTTGCAAATCGCTTTGTTTCCTGTCCTTTATCCGGGGGTAAAATCAAGTCATCAGTCACCTGCCATCCGTCATTAAAATGCCAGAATTTAAGCAGGAATACTGTTATCAGTTATCAAAAATGCCAGAATTGAAGTAAAAAACAACGGCTCGAACCAAAAAGCCGTTGAAAAAAGCCGGGGTGCGAATCGCACTCCCGGCTGATAGGTTTCCGGATGTTCCGGCCATGTTCTCATATGCTGCTGACATACCCTTCCCGATATTTCACCAGCATGTCTTCATGTTCCGAAATAGAATTCCGGATGATTTCCGAGATGGAGGAAAAAGGGAACGTCAGGGTTTGGGTGAGATGTTGCGTCTGGTAAGGGGAATCATGGACGGGTCGATCCAGAAGACATTCGGCCGTGAAGCGTCTTTTTGAAATATCCACGGCCTTGACCTTTCCGGACATGAAACGGTCATAACCGGATCCGCTGGTGATCCTCAGCCAATCCCCTTCCTTCGGACAAAAAACCACATCTCTCAGGAGCTCCTTGAACTTGATCGCGATGCGGTTGGGAAAATCCTTCATGAGCTCATCGGCTTTTTTGACCAAAACGTCTTTTTCTTGATCGGAAAAGTCCGAAGCCGTGATTTTCTTGCAGATCCGTTCGAACTTTTCCAAATGCTCGTTGAGGCATTCCTTATTGGCAAGGCGGATCTTTTCCTTTTTCGTGTCGAACGGGAAATCTTCCAATTCCAGCTTTTCCCAAGAAAACGCCTTGAGCTCTTTGATGCAATTGAGCGTCACGGCCAATTCGGCCTCAAGCCCGGTTTCAATCTCACGCTTCTTCATCTCGATTTCCTCCCTTGGTTGATTTTCAAGTTGCTGCCGATAAGTCCCAATTCTAGCAACCGCGCGGATTTCGTCAAGAAGCGAGGAACTGCCACCACACGAAGGA
>LCPX01000023.1 GCA_001003855.1 Candidatus Moranbacteria bacterium GW2011_GWE1_49_15
AAAAAGCTTTCGATATCCACGAAAAGGATTTCGAGGTGGTTTCGCTTGCGGAACTTGGTATAACTGATGACGTCGAGGAGGACGGCGAGACCCTTTCCGAAAACTCCCGGAAAAAGGCCCAGTATTTTGGAAAAAAATCCGGCTTGATGACCTTGGCTGACGACACCGGTCTTTTTGTGGACGCACTGGACGGAAGGCCCGGGATCCATGCCAAGCGCTGGCACGAAGGCACTTATAGGGACAGGAATCTCAAGCTGCTGGAGGAGCTCAAGGATGTTTCCAGGGTAAAAAGGACCGCCAGATATATCGGAGTGGTTTCGGTGTATGACCCGAAAAACGACATTTTTTGGGAGTTTGAAAAGAAGACGGAAGGGCTCATTTGCGAGGAATTTTTCGACGAGGACGGATTCGGATACGACCCAATTTTTTGGGAAAACACTTTCGGCAAAAGATTTTCCGAGCTTACGGAGGGTGAGAATCTGAGTATCAGCCACAGAGGAATGGGCGTGAAAGAGTTGGTGGATTTTTTGAGGATATATGTCGACTGAAGGCGGTATTTCCCCATCATTCCCCAGTCTGTTTTATATCGGATGCCGTTGACATTTCGCCTCAAAAGCGGTACCATCCTTCCTGGTATCGGTGGGAAGCTAAGCGGCTAGCGCTTGTTGCGTGAGAATCAAATCCTAGCCGGGGAAAAATTTCCCTGAGGTAGCTGGAATTTGATTTGTTTTTCCGCAAGGAAGAGGTCGAGGGTTCGATTCCCTCCCCACCGACCAAAGCAATCCAAGGCATCCCTGAAACGGATGCCTTTTTTAATTTGTGCGATAATGGGAAAGGTGGGGCCTGGGAATTGTATTAAATAAAAATAAAGCATTATGAATAATCAGGAGATATCCAAGATCCTATATGAGATGGCGGCGCTTTCCAGGATGGAAGGCGAAGATTTCAAGGCGCGGGCGTATGAAAAAGTCTCACAGGAAATAGAAGGCTTCGGTGAACAGTTGTCGGATATTTTCGAGGAGAGGGGCGTAGCCGGGTTGGAGGAATTGCCAGGAGTCGGAAAAAATATAGCCGCGCACATTGCCGATTTGATCGAGTCTGGAACTTTCGAAGAATATAAGAATCTCAAAAGAAAAATACCGGTCGACATTCTCGGGCTCTTGGAAGTGGAGGGCGTGGGCCCCAAGAACGTGAAAGCGCTTTGGGACAATCTCAGGATCAGGAATCTGGACGATCTGGAAAAAGCGGCCAAGGAAAAAAAGATACGCGATCTGCCGAATTTCGGAGAAAAGACCGAGGAGAAAATTCTGGCCGGTATCGAGTTTGTTAGAAAATCCGGAGGCAGGAAAGTCTTGGGCTTGGTCTTGCCTGAAATCCGAACGCTCGAGGAAAAGGTAAAGAAATTTTCAGGCGTTGAAAGGGTGGTGATCGCAGGTTCCGTCAGGAGAAGAAAAGAAACGATCGGTGACGTGGATATCCTGGTGGTCGGGAGGAATCCGAAAAAAATCATGGATCAATTTGTAGAACTCCCCGAAGTTGACCATGTGATCGCCAAAGGGGGAAAGAAAAGTTCCGTCGCGCTCAAGCTCGGGATCAATTCTGATTTGCGGGTTTTTTCCGAGGATGAGTTCGGGGCGGCTTTGAATTACTTCACCGGTTCCCAGGCGCACAACATCCGTCTTCGGCAAATAGCCAAAGAAAAAGGAATGAAGCTGAGCGAGTACGGACTTTTTAGGGGAAAGAAAAAGATTGCCGGAAAGACCGAAGAAGGGATTTATAAGAAATTGGGCCTTGCGTATATAGAGCCGGAACTGCGCGAAGACCAGGGGGAGATCGAGGCGGCGCTTGAGGGAAACTTGCCTGAAATAATCGGATATGGAGACTTGAAGGGGGATCTGCAGATCCAAACCGATTGGACGGACGGGCATGATTCTATTTGGGATATGGCGACGTATGCCATGGAAAAAGGATTGGAATATATCGTCATTACCGACCACACCAAAGACTTGGCGGTTACTGGCGGATCGGACGAGAAAAGGCTTCTTGAACAGATGAAGGAGATAGACAAGCTTAATGAAAGACTGAAGAAAGAAAAAAAGAAATTTCGGATTCTCAAGGGGGCGGAAACGAACATTCTCAAGGACGGGTCGATCGATATCGACGATAATGTCCTGGCTAAGTTGGACGTAGTTGGAGCGGCGATCCATAAGAATTTCGAGCTTTCAAAAAAGGAACAAACGGAAAGGGTGGTCAAGGCGATGCGAAATCCCCATGTGGATATCATCTTCCATCTGACCACGCGCGTGATCGGCAAAAGGAAGGGGATAGAATTGGACGTGGAGAAAATTATCGAGGTCGCCAAGGAGACTGGAACGGTTCTGGAAATAGACGCCTTTCCGGACCGTCTCGATATCGCCGGCAATCATGTGAAGTCTTGCGTCGAGAAAGGCGTGAGGATGTCGATCGATTCCGACGCGCACGCCAAAGCGCACATCGATTTTCTCGAGCATGGTATCGCCGAAGCCCGTCGAGGTTGGGCGCAAAAAGGAGACATTATAAATGCCAATTCTGTCGATGAGATGTTATCGATGCTGAAAGGGAAAAATCAGTGAGGAGTCTTCAGCCATTTCTCCGTTTCCGCTAGGAACTCCTGGATGGTGTTCAGTTCGATTTTCCTGTCCTTCAAATGCCCATGTTCCGGATCGTCTTCGCTGTGGTGGAGGACAAGATCCAGATATCCCGAGTCTATTTTTTGCATGTCGTCTTTTATCCATAGATAGGCGACGAAACAGTTCACAAGCCCTCTTCTCGCGTCGTCCACCATGAACGCCAAAGTCTTAAGGACCGGACGTTGTGCCAAATAAGGGCGGTTACTCCTGAGAGCTTCCTGGATATCGGCGAGATGGATTATGTCGGAGGCAAGGTTCTTGTCCGCGATAGAGCAAGTGCAGGTCCTTTTTTTGATATTCTTGTTAGCTATCTCGTAGTTGTGATGCGATCCGGCTATTTTGGCTTCGACCGGATAACCCATGAAGTCCAGGATTTTTTCCGATTCTTTTTCGTGTTTCTGCATGATGTCGATGAGTGACATGTTGGAGGAAAAGCCCCTGCTTTCGAGCAGTTTGATCTGTTTTTTGGAGAAAAGGGTCTTGATCGGCACGAAGCGCGCTCCGCGGATCCTGTTGCGGATCATGTGCTCCATGAGGGTCTCGGGGTCATCCAGAAGAGCAGGCGCTATGTTAATCGCATATTTTTTCATCAAGGAAAACGCCTTTCTTTTGGACAGCTGGATGAAGGCCTGAGCCCAATTTTCGTCGGTGTAGTTACTGTTCAGGAGGAACTTCGGTATGACCACTTTGCCGATGTCATGGAAAAGGCAGGCGCGCCAAAATTGTTCCGGCGAAACCCCTTCATTTTTCAACATATCCAAAAAAGTCGATCCGGACTCCAGCGGTCTCGCTATTTTTTTCTTTGCCGTGGCATATGTCTCCACGGAATGATAGAAAGTTTTGCTGTCGAAAAGTCTTATGACGGAAAGCATCTCAAGGTCTTTTCTGGAAAGTGGATAAAGCTTCCCCAGTTCTTCCTTGAAAAGCTTTTCAGTCACTGCGACTTCCTTGTCCAAAAGCCCAAGTTGGCGAAGTTCCACGTAGGATTTTTCAAAATTTCCACGCCTGCATATTTCGCGGGCGCGGATATTCACGTTATTTCCGTTCATGGATCCGGATGCTCCGGCTGTTTGGGTAATCGGAGATGATAAAGCTGATCCTTCGCTCTTGTCAGATGGTTTTTTTTCTTTCATCAAGGCCATGGCGGGTGTTTTTTATCGAGTTGTTGTTTTTCCATTAATATTTTACTCCATTTTGTAAAATTATTACAATTTGTCGATTCATAAAATTTTGGTAAAAACACGAAGTAAATACAATTCGGGAATATTTTTATTGCATAAACAAAAGCGCGGTCCCGAAATATCGGAACCGCGCAAATTTTCCGTCGGTCACTTGGATCCGACGGAGGCATTTTTCGGCGGTGCTTGTTTTTGAAGCGGAATCTTGCCGTCAACGTATACTTCCTTCAAACCTCGCATGAATTCGGAATTCTGAACTTCTTTCCCTGCTGGGTCTCTGTGCGGGTATGACATGGCAACCTCCTGTTTGGGTTATATATTTAAAAAAGGACTGATGTACCAACATGTTCATATTATAGCAAATTTTACATAAAAAGTCAATAGCAGTGGCGGGACGAGGCTTTTTCGAGGCATATTCTTGCGATAAGACTTTTTTAGGGTTAAGATAGTCGTATAGGGTAAATTATCTTTTAAAGGAAAAAAATGTTAGATATCAAATTCATCAGGGAAAACAGGGAACAGGTCGAACAGGCCGCCAAGAACAAGAATATCGCTTTGGATTTCGACGCGCTTTTGGAGTTGGACAAGGAACGTATCAAACTGCTTCAGGAGGTCGAGGAATTCAAGTCCATGAAAAATTCCCTCAACGATCTGATCAAACAGGCGAAGAGCGAACAGGAAAGGAATGAAATCATCGAGAAGGGCAAGGAGATCAAGACCAAACTTGAAATCAAAGAGCCGCAGCTCAGGAAAGTCATGGACGAATTCGAAGCTTTGATGGTGCGGGTTCCTAACGTCGTTTCGCCTGACACTCCGATCGGAAAATCCGACGCGGAAAACGTCGAGGTAAAAAAACACGGCGAGCCGACCAAATTTTCTTTCGAACCGAAAGACCATATCCAGCTCGGAAAGGATTTGGATATTTTGGATTTGGAAAAAGGAGCGGAGGTCGCGGGTTACCGCGGATATTATGTGAAGAATGAAGGAGTGAGTCTGATGATGGCGCTCATGATGTACGGGATGAACAAGATGATCGAAAAAGGTTTCGCGCCGATGATCCCGCCGACCCTCGTCAAAGGAGGGGCTCTTTTCGGCACGGGATATTTCAAGGGAAAGGAATTCGATCCGGAGGTGGATGAGATATACCAGTTGGCCGAAGGCAAGGGCGAGGCCGGCAAGGAAAAGAAGTTTTTGATCGGAACAGCCGAACCGTCCCTTTTGGCATATTATTCGAACGAGGTCTTGAACGAGGAAAAACTCCCGCTCAGGGTTTGCGGATATTCGCAGTGTTACCGCAGTGAGATCGGGTCATATGGAAAAGACACCAAGGGATTGTATCGCGTGCATGAGTTCATGAAAGTCGAGCAGGTGGTCATCACCAGGGCGGACGTGAGCGAGGCCAACAATCTCCAGGACGAGATGATCGCGATTACCGAGGAGATCCACGAGGAGCTTGGTCTTCCATACCGCGTGCTTCAGATCTGTACTGGGGACATGGGCGCCGGCAAATACCGTATGTTCGACATCGAGGCTTGGATGCCTTCACGAAACGGGTATGGCGAGACCGGATCGGCTTCGAACTTTTTGGACTGGCAGTCGAGGAGGCTCAATGTGAAATATATGGACGAGAACGGGGATAAGAAATTCGCATATATGCTCAACAACACGGCGCTTCCTTCGCCGCGCCCGTTCATCGCGATTTTGGAAAACTTCCAACAAGCCGACGGTTCGGTCGTCATTCCCGAAGTTTTGAGGAAATGGATGCCGGGAAATATGGATGTTATCAGGAAGAAATAGTTTCAATGGAAATAAACGGTAAAAAACCGCAGCAATCGATGCCGGAAAACGCCAAAAAAGTTTTCGACGGAGTGATTTTCGACGTGTACCAATGGGAGCAGGAGATGTATGACGGGAGCATGGAAATTTTCGAGAAGCTCAAAAAAAAATCGGACACGGCGAACGTGATCGCCTTCACCGAGGAGGGGAAGGTGATAGTTCTCGAGCAGGAGCAACCGGCCAAGGGGAAATTTTTCAGTCTTCCGGGAGGAATGCTCGAAGGCGGAGAGACTCCCGGGGAGGGAGCCAGGAGGGAACTTTTGGAAGAGACCGGATATGTGCCGCGGGAATTAGAGCTCTGGCACTCGATCCAGCTCATCAGCAAGATCGATTGGAGAATATATTTTTTCATCGCCAAAAGATGCAAAAAAGTTTCGGAACAGAAATTGGACAACGGGGAAAAAATAAAAGTGCATCTGGTGGATTTCGAGGAGTTCGTCGAGATGATATTTTCCGAAAAGATAAAAAGCTCCGAGTTTATCATGAAGTTTTTCAAGGACGGTTTGGTTTCGATAAACAAAGGAGAGACAATGGAACATTTGAAGAATAGGTTCGGATTATAAGGGGTTGACAAAAACACTTTTCAATGCTATGCTTTTAGGAAGTTTTATGGTTTTTTGAAATAAAGAGGAGGGACGAATTTCATTGGCGCAACAACAACAGGGAGGAAAAAGCATGCAGGAGCAAAAAGTTCGTCTTGGCGCGAGGATTTCCCACATTCTTTTGCCGGTTTCGTATGACGGCATGGTTTTAGCGGAAAGTTTCTTCGGCGACATTTTCGGATGGGAAAAAGATTCTGAAAGCAGTAGCCGTATTTTCGAAGAGGCCCAGTGCTTCAAAAATCCCGCAGACGGAAAGAAGGTCGTGGTCTTTCCCGTTGCTGACAAACATCTGGGCAGGGGATACGGATTCTCGCTCGAATGCGAAAGTATGGACGTTCTCAACGAAGTTCTGGAGAACGCCAGAATTTGGGGAAAGAAAAAACAAGTGGAGGTGGCTATCAGCACCGTCCTTGGCGAAGTCAGTCTTTCTCTGTATGGCAATTTCCCTCTGGACATTTTGATGCATACCTAGCCAAACATCGTTTCAAGCGGCCTTCGAGATACTCGGAGGCCGCCTTTTATTTTGTGTGATATAATCCAGATAAGGATATTAACGATATTTTTATGAAAAGATTGTCCAATTAAAATTTTTTTGAAAAATATGCCGGATGTCTCCATACAAATCGTAAACTATAAAACTAAAAAGTACTTATTGAAATGCATCGAAGATGTCTTAAGAGATTTAAGGCATTCTGATTTGGACTACGTGATAAATGTTCTGGATAATGATTCCGGAGACGATTTATCCGATTTGAAAAAAATATTCGGCTCCGATGATAAAATCAACATTTATTATTCGGATAAAAACTTGGGTTTTGGAGGAGGGCATAACTTTTTGAGTAAAAAAAACAAGTCAGAATATCTTTTATTGATGAATCCCGACGTCGAAATAATTGAAAAGGAATCAATAAGGCGGTTAATGAATGAGGGTAAAAAAGTAAACGTGGCCGTGATGGGCCCAAAATTGATCGATAGGAATGGCAATGTCCAGATTTGGGACCACGGGGAACTCTTCGGCTTCAGGGCATGGATTGCGAATAATGCAGGCAGTTCTTTCTGGCGGAATCGGAATGATATGGGCGAAGTCGCATGGGTGTCCGGCGCGGTATTTTTAATAAAAAGCGATGTTTTTGAAAAAGCAGGAGGCTTTGATGAAAATTTCTTTCTTTATAAGGAAGAGGAGGATTTGTGCATTTCAATAAGAAAACTTGGAGAAAAAATTTTTTATAATCCAGAAATTAGATTTATGCATATAAGCTCTGTCGTGGCGAAAAAGGAAATCCATATGCCGGCATCAGCTAAATATTTTAATGAGAAACATTACGGCAACACTTCGAAACGTTCAATTTTAAATTTAATCAATAGGATATTATGGAGAATGAAAAGTTAGTTTTTCCCAAAGGGTTTTTGTGGGGGGCTTCGACCAGTTCCCATCAGGTGGAAGGGTATACTAAAAATAATTGGACTGAATGGGAAAGGGAAAACGCTGAAAGGCTTGCGAGGGGAGCGAGGAAAAAATGGAAACAATCACAACAGGAAAGATTTCCTGAAATGTTCGATTCTCAAAATTATATTTCCGGGAAAGCTTGTGACCATTATAATCTCTTTAAAAAAGATTTCGACTTGGCCAAGGAACTAGGTCATAACGCTCATCGTTTTTCGATCGAATGGTCAAGGATCGAACCCGAGGAGGGGATTTTTGATCAGAAGGAGATCGAGCATTACCGCGAGGTGATCGAGGCTCTGCGCGAAAATGGAATGGAGCCTTTCGTGACCCTTTGGCACTGGACCGACCCGATTTGGTTCGCAAAAAAGGGAGGATGGACGTCGGCCGATGCGGTTAAGGATTTCAAAAGGTTCGTCGAAAAAATCACATATGAATTCCAGGACATAGTCAAATATTGGATCGTGGTGAACGAGCCCAATGTGGGCATGGGATTCGGATATTTGCTGGGTTCCCAGCCTCCGGCCAAAAAGGGCCCGATTTCTTTTCTGCAGGCGTATTTCAATCTGCTGAAAGCGTATAGGCAATGCTACGGATTGATCCACAAGACCGCCCAAGGTGCCCATGTGGGGTTTGCTCACAGCTTCTATCTGTATGAGGCTGAAATTTGGAAACCGATTAACGGCATTGTTTCATCCGTTGCCGCATATTTTAGCGATTATTTTTTCACCAGAACGGATGGTTATCGTGATTTCATCGGATGCAATTATTATCAGGAGATAACACTTTCATTTAACAAGAAAAAACAGCCAGACCGGGAAACGACGGATCTGGGTTGGAGGATTTATCCGGTGGGTATTTACGACGTCCTTTTGAGCTTGAAAAAATACGGCTTACCGGTGTATATAACTGAGAACGGAATCGCCGATGCGGACGATTCGAAAAGGGAGAAATTCATCAAGGAACATTTGCGGTTCGTGCACAAAGCCATCTCCGAGGGAGTGGACGTCAGGGGTTACATGCATTGGTCGCTCATCGACAATTTCGAATTTCCTGACATGCGCGGTTTTTGGCCTCGCTTCGGTTTGGTGGAAGTGGATTTCGAAACGCAGGAAAGGAAAGTCCGTCCGAGCGCGTTGGAATACAAGAAGATCTGCGAAAGTAACGAACTCGAAATCGAAGGATAAAAAAGAAAGCCCCGGCTCGTTTGAACCGGGGTTTTTTGTCGCGCAGACTTATTTGGGTTTGCGCAGGTGGCGCCATCTCAAAGGAATGACAAGTGTGGGACCAGAGTAATCAACCAGTAATCCTTCGGAAATCTGCTCCATACTGATGGATCCTTCCGGAGTCACGAGTTCATCGTTTTTGATGCGAAGCTCTTCGGTTCCGAAGATTCTTACGCCCTTGATTTCGACCGCTTTCACTCTCAACAGTATGTCCTGTATGTAACGTATCCGCAGGGAAATGTGTATGGAAGCTGTCTCTTTGAATTTGGCGACGGAATCATCAAGAATATGGCACATCTGGACACTCCTTTCGAAAAGGGCTATTATGTGGAAAGAGCTAAATAGGCACTCCCGTTGTAATATTGTCAGTGTAGCATTTTTCCGAGGGTTTTTCGAGGGGAAGTCAAGGCCGTTTCGGGGCTCATCCGGCTGTGGAAAACCCTAAATCGCTAAACACTTGACAGGTTTTTTCACATCGTATATACTCAAAAAGCGGTTTAAAAAGTAGTATTAATTTACTAGAAAAAAACCAAGGAAAAACTCAAGGATATTGAAAATTCGGGTGAAAAAAATACATCCCGACGCGTATCAAAAAGATGCGAATCAGGATGTGTTTTTTATACTCTCCGGATCTTGTTCCGGAAAAGTAAGAAATGAGAACCTTCAAAACAGAATCAAAGACAATCGCAATTTATTGCGGTTAGTCCTTACAGTTAAATTTATTTAACTGGTGTTTTTCTGAGCTTATCGTTTTTCCGTTTTTTCGATAAAAAGCGGGACGTTATTATCTTCGGTAAAAAGATTACCCTGTTTAGCAAGAAAGTTCGCTTTTTTGCAAAAACTATTTATTGAGAGTTTGATCCTGGCTCAGGACGAACGCTGGCGGCGTGGATAAGGCATGCAAGTCGAGTGGGTTTAGACCCACGGCAAACGGGTTAGTAATACATAGGAATCTTCCCTGAAGTCGCGAATAATCCGGAGAAATCCGGAATAATACGCGATGTGTTCTACGGAATAAAGATTTATCGCTTCAGGAGGAGCCTATGTCCTATCAGCTTGTTGGTGAGGTAATGGCTCACCAAGGCTATGACGGGTAGGGGGCGTGAGAGCGTGGCCCCCAACATTGGGACTGAGACACTGCCCAAACACCTACGGGTGGCTGCAGTCGAGAATATTCCACAATGGACGAAAGTCTGATGGAGCGACGCCGCGTGCAGGATGAAGGTTTTCGGATTGTAAACTGCTTTTGTATGGGAAGAATTTCGATGACGGTACCATACGAATAAGAGGTTACTAACTCTGTGCCAGCAGTAGCGGTAATACAGAGACCTCAAGCGTTGTCCGGATTTATTGGGCGTAAAGCGCAGGTAGGCGGACATGTTAGTCAGATGTCAAATCCTCCGACTCAATCGGAGAACTGCATTTGAAACGGCATGTCTAGAGAGCGTGAGGGACCACTGGAACTTATGGTGTAGCAGTGAAATGCGTTGATATCATAAGGAACACCAAAGGCGAAGGCATGTGGTTGGCACGTTTCTGACGCTGAGCTGCGAAAGCGTGGGTAGCGAATGGGATTAGATACCCCAGTAGTCCACGCTGTAAACGATGCATACTAGGCATCGGGAGTATCGACCCTCTCGGTGTCGTAGCTAACGCGTTAAGTATGCCGCCTGGGAAGTACGGCCGCAAGGCTAAAACTCAAAGGAATAGACGGGGATCCGCACAAGTGGAGGATCATGTGGTTCAATTCGACGATAAGCGAGAAACCTCACCAGGGCTTGAAACTAAGCTGCAAGGTCAAGAAATTGACCCGCCTTCGAGGGTGCTTAGCAGGTGCTGCATGGTTGTCGTCAGCTCGTGTCGTAAGATGTTCCGTTAAGTCGGGAAACGAGCGCAACCCCTGTCGTGTGTTAGATATGTCACACGAGACTGCCCAGACTATTGTTCATGAAAGAGATTTCGTGGCCAGCAGTCTGGGAGGAAGGAGGGGATGACGTCAAATCAGCATGGCCCTTTGACGCCCTGGGCGACACACGTGATACAATGGCCGGTACAGAGGGTTGCCAAACCGCGAGGTGGAGCTAATCCCAAAAAGCCGGCCCCAGTTCGGATAGGAGTCTGCAACTCGACTCCTTGAAGCCGGATTCACTAGTAATCGGAGATCAGAACGCTCCGGTGAATACGTTCTCGGATCTTGTACTCACCGCCCGTCACACCAAGAGAGTCGGTAACACCCGAAGGCCCCGGGTTAAATCGGGGACAACGGTGGGATCGATGATAAGGGTGAAGTCGTAACAAGGCATCCGTAGCGGAAGCTGTGGATGGATCACCTCCTTTCTAGGGAGTTACGGTGAACTCTGTTGTCTTCGGACAGCAGACTAATCTATACGGTCGTTTGCGAACTTCGGTTCGTAAAATCTTGTTTACCTAAGGGTAAGCAAAAGTCTCAGATAACACCAAGGACTAGCCACAATAGCTTA
>LCPX01000024.1 GCA_001003855.1 Candidatus Moranbacteria bacterium GW2011_GWE1_49_15
CAGCGAATCAGACGCCGCAACTCCCGTAGTCCCGGAAGAGCCGATTGACGGATCCGCCCCGAATCCCGACCCTATTTCGACTACGCCCGGATATTCTGTCTCGGATTTTGCGAACATCCTCTTGGAATGGATGAAATCCGGAACGAGCCTGCAGGGAGACGTCAATAAGGACGGAACAGTGAACTCAATGGATTTGGGGGTTATAATGAGCAATTGGGAATAAATGTTTCAAATAATTTAAAAAACATATGCAAATTTCAGACGTGATGACCAGGAATCCGGTTTCCGCTATGCCCGACTCTTTGGTGACGAAGATCGCATTGCTTATGAATGAGAACAGGTTGCATGCGATACCCGTTGTGAATGGCCGCAACAAGGTGGTCGGTATAATTACCGAGAGCGATTTTTTTATTAAGGGATCTATGAATATATACCTTCCTTCCGTTATAGAAATATTGAAGGATAATTCCGTGTTGGAAAAAATGTCCGAAGATAAAAAGGGAAAAATAGAAAAAATTATGGAAGCAACGGTTGGGGAAATCATGACATCTCCTTGTATTACCCTGAATTACGAATCTTCGATAGATGAGTTCTTCAGTCTCATTAAGGATAAAAAACTCCATTCCGTTCCAGTGGTGGATAGTAGTCATAGTCTGGTTGGAATTATTACGCTTGCTGACATGATGAATCTTATTAAGATAAATTAATTAAAATTAAAAAAACCATGGAATTTAAAAAGCAAAAAAATGGGGAAGTGGAAGATGCAGGCTTCCGGCCCATAGATAAAGAGGCAAGGGAAGTAGTTGGTTTATGGAAAAAAAGCTTCATCTTTATATCAAGGGCTGAAATGAAGACATGGAAGATGGTATTGGTTCTGGCTTTCGTGGCCGGGCTCGCGACTGCCATAGTCGCGGTGGTTTCATTTGACAGGGAACAAAAATCCAGAGCCTCACTTGTGCCGGCCAGGATATTTTTCACACCAGCCTCTCTCAGTCTGGAAGAAGGCGAGCAATTCAATGTGGACCTCAATCTGGATGCGGCAGGAGGGAATGTGGTTGTTTCCAGGGTTGATATATCTTACAATACATCAAATCTCCAGCTCCTCTCCTCAAGCACTTCCGGGTCGGCATTTTCATCCGAAAACGCTTGCGTGTATAATTCTAAGCCTTGTGAAATAGTGACCAATGATCCGTCATTAGGAAAATTATCAATCACGTTGTCCAAGCCGTCTCCGGGTGTTTCATCATCTTCTGGAAAAATCGCGACTGTGACATTCAAGGCCCTGAAGCCTATGAGTGGAAGCACTTCCGATTTGAAAATTGATTTTTCAAGTCAGGGCAGTTACAGCGACTCGGATATTATTCTAGATGACGGCAATGGAACAGATACTCTTTCAGGCGTGGGTCTTCTGTCCTTGAGTGTCAGCGCTCCGGACACGACAACTCCGGTCATATCCGGCGGATCTCCAACTGGCCAACTCGATTCCACGACTACCGAGGTTATGATGAGCGTGCGGACGGATGAGGAAGCATCATGCAGATATGCAAAAACTGCTGGCGTGGAATATTCTTCGATGGAAGGAACCTTGGAAGGCGACGGTTCGACTAATCATTCCGTATCCCTGAGTGGATTGGTTTCCGGAGCGACATATGATTATTACGTCAAATGCCGGGATATTTCAGGAAATAGCACGGTTGATGATTATCGAATCAATTTCTCGGTTAAATCCGTCGCCATAAAAGGGAAGTCCACTTTGTCTCCGGGAAAGACAAAGAAATAAGCCGACACTGATTCGCGCTCTTAATTCAAAAGAAAACCAGTATTTTATTGCTGGTTTTCTTTTCGGGTGACCCTTCGGATGGCCGTTTTGGCCATGGACGTTTTGGCGAATTTCAGCCAGTCAGGGTTCGGAATTTTCCTGTCTTTGGAGGTTATTATTTCAATCACTTGTCCGTTTGAGATTTTGTGGTCCAAGGGGACCATTTTGCCGTCAGCTTTGGCCCCGACGGTGGAGTTTCCGATCTCGCTGTGTATGGCGTAGGCGAAATCAACCGGAGTGGCTTCTTCGGGAAGCTCGATGATGTCGCCGCGCGGAGTGAAGGCAAAGATGTGGTTTTTGAAAAAATCGATGCGTAGCCCCTCGATGAATTCCTCGTCGTCGCGTCCTATTTCGTTCTGCCATTCGCGAAGCTGCTTGACCCATTTGAGTTCCTTCTCGATCTTTTCTTTTTTGGCGCCGAAAATGTATTCCTTCCAAGTTTTTTTCTTCATTTTGTCCGCGTATATCCAATGGGCGGCGATTCCGAATTCAGCTTCGTCATGCATCTTCTGCGTGCGTATCTGCACTTCCAAGATCCTGCCTTCCGGTCCGAAAATGGTCGTGTGGATGGATTGGTATCCGTTGGGTTTGGGAAGTGAGATATAATCCTTGATACGTCCGACCATCGGGCGGTATTTTTTATGCACGATTCCCAATGCCTCATAGCAGTCGGCGATTTCAGGAACGATCAGGCGCACCGCTGACAGGTCGTAGATGCGGTTGATGTCCATATCATACTTCTTCAGTTTTTCATAGGAGCTATAAAGGCTTTTGGCGCGGCCATGGATGTCCAGGACATCGATACCTTCCTTTTGGAGTTCCTTTTTGAGGTCCTTGATGGCCTGGTTGACGTAGCGCTCCCTTTCCTTGTAGCTTTTAGTGATGACTTCCTCGACGTAGTAGTAATTTTCAGGATCCAGGTATTTGAAGGATAGATCTTGGAGCTGGGTCTTGATTTCCCCGATTCCCAATCTGTTGGCGATCGGAGCGAAAATCTCCATGGTTTCGCGTGCGATCCTTTGCTGTTTATCGGGGGATAAGTGGTCGAGGGTCCGCATGTTGTGCAGGCGGTCGGCCAGCTTGATGATGACGACCCGGATGTCGGCGGCCATCGCCAAAAACATCTTGCGCAGGTTTTCCAGGTAATATTCCTCATGCGAGCCGCGCAGTTTTATTTTTCCGAGTTTCGTCACCCCATCCACCATGAAGGCCACTTCTTTGCCGAAATTCTTTTCGATTTCTTCGAGCGTCACCGGGGTGTCCTCGTCGACGTCATGGAGAAGCCCCGCGGCGATGGTTTTCCCTCCCATGCCGATTTCCGCCAAAACTTTGGCGGTCGCTATGGCGTGCTGGATGTATTCCTCCCCGGACTTCCTTTTTTGTCCTGCATGGGCTTTTTTGGCGAACTCGTAAGCCTCCGTGATTATCCTCCTTCTCTGCTCGGACGGAGGTTTTTTCAAGGATTTCATTATATCTTCGAGGCCTAGTTGCTTCATGATGTTTGCGTATTAGTTAAGATAATACCCCTGAGGTTTTCCATTATTGCTTCCAGTATAGTAAATAAACAGGCGCATGGCCAATTGGGCCGGAGGGAATAAAAAAGCGAGGATTCGGATCCTCGCTTTCGGTAGCAGACGGTTTGTGGCGGGCGGGCGCATCCTCTTATTGTTCGAACCCGCATTCCTTGCTGGAACATTTGACCATGCCTTTGGCGGCGAAGGCCAACGGCTGTCCGCAGCGCGGGCACATCTCGCCGGTCGGCTTGTTCCACATGGCGAAGTCGCAGGCAGGGTATTTGTTGCAGCCATAGAAGATCCTGCCGCGTTTGGATTTCTTTTCGACGATCTCACCGTCTTTGCATTTGGGGCATTTGACGCCGGTCTTTTTTTCGATGCCTTTGATGTTCTTGCATTCGGGATAACCCGAGCATCCGAGGAACGGTCCGAAGCGGCCACGTTTGACCACCATGGGTTTGCCGCATTTCTCGCAGGTCTCCCCGGAGAATTCGTCGTCCACCTTTTTTTCCTCAGCGGTTTTTTCCGTGAATTTGCATTCCGGATATTTGGAGCAGGCGATGAATTTCCCGAATCTTCCGAATTTGACGATCAGGTCGCTACCGCAGTCCGGACATTTTCTGTCGAGTTTTTCCACGAAATCTTCTTTTTTGACGGTCTCGGTTTTTTTCTCCAGATTCTGGTGGAAAGGCTCATAGAAGTCGCGGATCAGCGGAACCCAATCCTTCTTTCCTTCGGCCACGCCGTCCAAATCCTCTTCCATGTTGGCGGTGAAGTCGATATCGACTATCTGGGGAAAATGCTCGACCAACGTGTCGTTCACTACCATTCCTATTTCCAACGGGATAAGTTTCTTGTCTTCGTTTTTATCAATGTATTTCCGTTCGAAAATCGTGGAGATCGTCGGGGCGTAGGTGGAAGGCCTTCCGATCCCGTGCTCCTCCATGACTTTGACCAACGAAGCTTCGTTGTAGCGCGGAGGTGGAGTGGTCGCTTTTTCGGTCGAGGTCACATCTTTAGCCTCGAGCTCTTCGCCGTTTTCCATTTCCGGCAGGAAGGTTTCCTTGGAGGCTCCCTCACCATACACTTTCAGGAATCCGTCGAAAATGACGGTGGAGCCGTTGGCTCTGAGCAGGTATTCTCCCGATTTTCCTTTGGCGGAAATATCCACTTTCACTTGGCTCAGTTTGGCGCTCTGCATTTGGCAGGCGATGGTCCTGTTCCAGATCAGTTTATAGAGCCTGAGCTGGGCGCTGTCGAGCGATCCCTCGAGATCTTCCGGCGTCGCCTCCAGATTGGTCGGACGGATCGCTTCATGAGCTTCCTGGGCCGATTTCGATTTGGTCTTGAAATATCTCGGGCTTTCGAGGGCGTATTGTTTTCCGAAATTGGCCTCGATCGATTTTTGGGCCGAAAGCAACGACTCCAGGGAGAGGTTCACGCTGTCAGTTCTCATATACGTGATGTGCCCAAGCTCGTAGAGTTTCTGCGCTACCATCATGGTTTGCTTGGCGCTCCAGCCGAGATTGCTGATGGAAGCTTGCTGGAGAGTGGAAGTGGTGAAAGGTGCCGGCGGATTGCGGAAGGCTTCCTTTTTGGTCAGATCGCTCACCTGGTACGACGCGGTTTTAAGGTCAGCCACTATTTCGTCGGCAGACTTCTGGTTTTCGATAGTCGTTTTTTTGCTGGTATATTTTCCGGAGAAAAGTTCCATGATCTGGGTCTTTTCTATTTTCTCCCCGTCTTTTTCAATGAGGTTGGCTGGGAAAATTTGCGCGTCTCCCTTTTTAGCAAGCTCGGCCCCGATCGTCCAATATTGCTCGCTTTGGAATTTTTCAATCTCCCTCTCCCTTTCCACGATGAGACGAAGGGCCACCGATTGCACCCTTCCGGCAGAGAGACCCCTGCGGATTTTCTTCCAAAGGAAAGGGGATAGTTCGTAACCCACCAGACGGTCAAGGACCCTTCTGGCTTGCTGGGCGTCCACCAAGTTGAGATCGAGTTCGCGCGGATGTTCCAGGGCTTTTTGGATGGCGCTTTTGGTTATTTCATGGAAAACGATCCTTGAATAAGGCTTCTTGTTTTTCTTTTCCAAATCAAGTGCCTTGATAAGGTGCCAAGAAATAGCCTCTCCCTCGCGGTCTTCATCGGAAGCCAGGATAACCTCGTCCGCTTTTTTCAAAGATTCCTTGAGCGAGGATATTTTTTCGCGCGCCTTGGTCGGAACCACATATCTGGGTTCGAAATTTTTTTCGATATCGATGCCCATCTCGCTCTTGGGAAGGTCACGGACATGCCCGAAAGAAGACTTTACGGTGAAGCCTTTTCCTAGGAATTTGCTGATAGTTTTGGCTTTGGTAGGGGACTCGACGATGACTAATTTCATGATAATTGGTGCATTAGGCCATTAACGCATTAGCGGATTATCGCATTTGAACTCCGAATCCGTTAATTCTTTAATCCGTTAATTTGATAATTTTTTATAGTTTAATGTAATTCTGCCCTCCCATATTTTTGATTATTCCCTTTATTTCAAGCATTGAGAGGGTTGAAAGGGCGGTCGCTGTTTCCAGTTTAGAGAGTTTCAGGATTGTGTCAACGTGGACGCTTTCCTGGCCTAATACGTCCAGAACGCTTTTTTCTTCTTCAGTGGCGGGACGGTAACCGTCTTTTTTAGGGTTTTCTGTCGCATTTTTCGATTCGCTGACAAAGCTTATTTCCTCCAAAATGTCCGAAACGGAGGAGACCAGCTTCGCTCCCTTTTTGATGAGGGAGTGCGGTCCCTGGCTTTGCAGGTGGAAAATCGGGCCGGGAACCGCGAACACCTCGCGGTTGAAATCCAAAGCCAAATTGGCGGTGATGAGGCTCCCGCTGCCTTCCGCCGCTTCCACCACGAGCGTGCCGAGGCTCATCCCGGCCATGATGCGGTTTCTCGCCGGAAAAGATCCGGGAAGAGGGGAGGTTCCGAGGGGATATTCACTAAGGAGCAGCCCGCCGTTTCGGATAATTTCCTGCGAAAGTTCGAAATTGCTCCGGGGGTGGATGCTTTTGTTATCCAAGCCGTTTCCCATGACCGCGATCGTTTTTCCTTTGGCCTCCAAAGCTCCGGCGTGCGCGATGGCGTCGATGCCGAGCGCCAGCCCGCTGACGACCGTGACGCCGGAGTTGGCCAAATCTCTCCCGAAAGAGTTGGCGACGCGCGAGCCGTATTCGGTGGATTTTCGCGATCCTACCACCGCGATCATTTTTGAATTCAGCAAGGAAGGATCCCCCTTGGTATAGAGTATATAAGGGGGATTGTGGATTTCCCGAAGAAGCTCCGGATAATTCGGATCTTCCAGTGAAACGACGGAAATCTCTTCCTTTTCCAATTTTTCCCATTCTGCGTCCGGATCAATCCTGTCTCTTTCTGAAGCGATCCTGCCCGCCAGGTTTTCCGAAAGGCCGGCTTTGACCAGCTCCGCAAGGGGAGCGCCCCAAGCTTTTTCCGCGGAGTCGAAATAATCCATCAAAAGCGCCAGTTTTTGGCTCCCGACTCCTTCTATGAGATTGAAGGCGTTTAGATGTTTCATATTTCAAATATAGAGGAAATTTTAACTATTGACAAACTGACTATTTTTTGCTATAATAGATAATCAGTGCCTGGAATTTAAAAACGCCTGTTTGGAGCCCTTTTTTCCGACGAAAGATGTTATTTCGGCAAAAAGGCCCCTGAACGGTTCAGGCGTCAGTTATTTGGAAATTTTATCACCACCAACGCATCATTTGAAAAAAAGGAGCGGAAACCATGTCTAATCGTGCTTTTACCGTGTTGGCAATTTCGATCACCTCGTTTATTTTGGCAGTGTTCGCTTGTGTTTACTGGAATTACAGTTTCGATAAGAATTGCGGGGATTATCTTAAGCTCGCGGGTGACGCCCCGAATATCGAACGCGCTGATAATTTCCTGGATAAAGCGATCCGGTATATCGAAAGGGAAAATCTTACCAGCGGAAATTCGGCGATCATTTTTTCCAAACCGAGCAATGATGTCGGTGTCTGGTACGAGCAGATCAAGGGAGCCAAGGAAACTACCGAAAATCTCTTGGCAAAAGAGAAAGTTGATCCCGCTTCTGTCTCCCAGTTGGACAAGGACAACGCCTTGATGAAAATCAGGGAGGTCCTTCTGGACGATTCTTCCAGCGGAACGAAGGTTACTGCGCCGGATTGGATCTCTTGGTATCCGCATCAGCATGCTATTGCCGGCTGGTGGATTATGGCAGGCATCGTTTTTTGCATAGGCCTTTATTTTAAGACAAACGACTGATCGTTGAGATCGTTAAAGGGCGGAGTGAGCACACCCCGCCCTTTTTTCATATCCAAAAATAAGATCGCAACCGAAAAAGAGCCGGTTTTTATGCTAGCTCTTTTATTATTTCTTTCAAAACCGAAGAAATTTTTCCTGCTTCCTCTTTGGAAAAATCCTTGAGGACAAAATCGATTCCGGGTTCGCTTCGTTCGGTCCGGCCGCCTTCTTTTTCCACGCCTAGGCGGATCCTTTTGAAAGCCTGGGTGCCGAGATGGTCGATGAGCGATTGCACGCCGTTGTGTCCCGCGGCTCGCGAATCATCGCTGATTTTCCATTTGCCGATTTCAATGTCCAGGTCGTCATGCGCCACTATTATGTCGCCAGGGGAGAGTTTATAAAAATCCATAATGGCCCGCACCGACTTTCCGGAAAGGTTCATGAAGGTCAGGGGTTTCACTAACAACGTTTTTTCTCCCTTTAAAAGCCCTTCGGAGATTTCAGCGTCGAATTTTTTTTCGGATTTGAACTCGTCGAAGCCGAAATGTTTTTGAATTTCATCAAGCAAAAGGGAACCGGCGTTGTGGCGGGTCTTGGCATATTTTTCTCCGGGATTTCCCAGGCCGACTATCAGTTTCATAAAATTTTCAATTATAATGCTTTTTTATTTATTCCAATTCCAATTCCAATTGCCCGTCCTTCTCCCTGTCGTATTCCTCTTTACTTACGTCTTCGTATTTGTACAGCTCGACGAGGTCCTTTCCTAAATATAGCGTAAAATCTGTTTCCGTTGAAGAAGCGCTGTCGGTGGATGGGGAAAGGGCGGCCGGGGTTATCCTTAGGAGCTCATCCAAGGTGAATATTTTTTCCCCGACGGTGGCGTCCACGATTTCCGTTTTTTGACGGGTTTTGTTTCCCGTGATCATTTTTATTCGGCGGTTTTCCATGCCGAGCGATTCGCTGGCGGCTTGTCTGACTTTTTCCGCAACACTCATATCTCCGCTTTCGTTGACGATGCGGAGAGTCGCATCTTCTTTGGCGAACTCCTCTTTCCTTCTTTCTATTTTTCCGATGTCGAAGATGTTTTCAGCAAGGTCATGTATCTGGCTATATGATCCGACCTTCGGGACCAGGATGAAAGCGCGCGAATTTTCGAAATAGACGTGCGAGACTTTGAGCAGGCTGTCGGCTTTCCAGGCATCCACGACTTTCGTCGAAATGTTCTGGGTGTCCAATTTTTTGGCCAGGAAAAGAAGGCTTTCGATTTCGTTGAGTGCCAGGTCGGTCCGGACGTTTTCTTCCAAAGTCGAAAGGAGTCCGCCGATAGCGGAAGGATCCAAGATCGTTCCCAGGGAAAAAGCTTTGTTTTTGACGGATTGCAGGACCTGCTGCTGCCTCTTGGCCCGGCCGAAGTCACCCTCGGGATCATCATGACGCTCCCGGACATATTTGAGAGCGGTTTTACCGTCCAGGACCTGCACGCCCTTTTTCAATTCGAAAGTCTCATAGCTGTAATTGGGACCAGGGTAGCGTGCGTCGTAGATATCCCTTTCCACGCTGACCGTTATGCCTCCGAGCGCGTCTATGAATTTGGTGAATCCGTCGAAGTCCACTGCCAGGTAATAGTCGATTTTTTGTCCGGTGACGTTTTCGACCGCTTGGTTTATAAGCGAGACCCCCGCGTCGCTTCGAAGGCCTATCTGATAGAGGCTGTTTATTTTGGAATAAGAATTTCCCCCGGGAACGTTTACGTAGAGATCCCTGGGAAGCGATAGCAGGGCGATCCTTTTGGACTCGATATCGATCGAAGCGAGCATCACGGTGTCAGTCAGATTGCTGCCCGGTTTTTTCTCTCCAGCCGCACCCAAAAGCAGAATGTTTATACGGCCGTCTTCCTCGCCTGAAAGCGGCGTCCTTTGCGAAGGGATGAGTGAGAGAGCGGCAGAACCGACTTCCTTCACGAAAGAGGAACCTTTTTCCGCGGTCGTTATTTTTTTGCCGGCGGAGTAAACTCTCCAAGAAATAAAAGCCCCGTATGAAAAAACAGAGACGATCAAAAGAAAGGAAGAGAGAAGCAGGAATTTCCTTATAGCCAATCTCTTTTTGAATGAGCGCCAGGCGACATCCGTATCGCTTTCATCTTCCGATATGCGCAACCCATCCTTTTTCCTTTTGGAATTTTCTCCGTTTAGCGGAAAAGGATATCCATGACCCGCTTGTTTTTTTTGTAGTCCGTCCATGCGCTAAGTTTACCTTGCCCGGAGAGTGCGTGTCAAAGCTCCTGTCCGGGCTTGCGTGGCGCCGCAAAGGGCGGAACGGAGCGACTCTTGCTATAGGTCGAAAAATGTGATATCATAAGCATGTTTAAGGCTTTTTTTGCTTTATTTATGGCAAATAATGACAATGAAAATTTCACCCTGGACCTCGGAGGCGACGACGAGTCGTATTACGGCGTGGGGAGTTTCATTTGGGAGGTCGTGAAGGTCTTCTTTTGGGCGTTGGTCATTATAGTGCCGATCAGGGTGTTTCTTTTCCAGCCTTTTTTCGTGCAGGGGGCCAGTATGGAGCCGAATTTCGAGGACGGGGACTATCTCATAATCAACGAGATAGGATACAAGAAAACGGACGTCGGATTCAGCGATACGCGCCTTTTCACAGTCGACACTTTCAGGGATTTCGAAAGGGGGGACGTGGTGGTTTTCCGTTATCCGAAAAACCCTTCGCAGTTTTTCATAAAAAGGATCATAGCTTTGCCTGGGGAGAAAATCGAAGTCGATGACGGGAAGGTTACTGTTTACAGCAAGGAAAAACCGGAAGGATTCCTTCTCGATGAAAAATCCTATTTGCCCGAGGACGTGCTTACCAAGGGTGCGGTTACCAGGGAGCTGGCAAGCGATGAATATTTCGTCATGGGTGACAACCGCGAATTCAGCCATGATTCCAGAGCCTGGGGCCCCATAGAAAAAAATGACGTTATCGGCAAGGTTCTCTTGAGGGCTTGGCCGGTTTCCAAAGCGGATATTTTTTAAGTCCGGCGCTTCGCCTTTCGGTAGGCGGGGAAGAATGAAAATAAAAATCTTATTAGTCGGGTGGGTGTGGATATTTCAGATATTAAATTAACTGCTAAAAATAAAGGATTCTTTTGAGCCGAGCTCATCGGAATTTCTGCTACCGGGGTATGCCTAAGAAGAAAGCGCAAAAAGCCAAGCCTGTTGCCAAGAAGTCGGCCAAGGCTTCCGTCTCCAGGAAGATCTCCAAGAAGATCGAGAAGGTGGAAGAGGAAATAATGCTCCAGCCTCCGAGAGGCATGAGGGACCTGCTTCCGGGCGAGCAGCCGTATTGGAGCCAGATAAGAAGGGTGGCTTCCAAGCTCGGGCACGAATACGGTTTCCAGAGGATAGACACTCCGGTGGTCGAATACGCCAACCTTTATACCCGCTCCATCGGGGAGGGAACCGATATCGTCGACAAGGAAATGTACACTTTCACCACCAGGGGAGGGGACAAGGTGGCTCTTCGTCCTGAGTTTACGGCCGGA